>JAQZBA010000159.1 GCA_029239365.1 Herbinix sp.
AAACGTACCGATTACACCTGGCCATGCACCTGGTTTGCTCCCCGAACCACCGGAGAAGGACCATTTAAGACAGCCTATGACGTCATGAACTCTTGGGGTGCTAATCACGGAGCTATCTCCTATGGACATATCGGTGCCGACTTGATTACGCTCTGCTCCATGCTCCGTATTCCGGTGAGTATGCATAATGTCCCTGAGGATCAGATCTTCAGACCTGCATCCTGGAATGCTTTTGGAATGGATAAAGAGGGTCAGGATTACAGAGCCTGTCAGACTTACGGACCTATGTATCGATAAATACTGCTCCTATTGAGTAACTATAATAACAAGTAATTCATTACACCCAAGGAGGTGGATACGATGTTAAAGAATATTCCTAAGCTAATATCACCACAGCTACTGAAGGTACTCTGTGAAATGGGTCATGGCGATACTATTGTCCTAGCCGATGGTAATTTTCCCTCAGAAAGTATAGGGAAAGCTGCGATTGTGATCCGCGCAGATGGACATGGTATTCCGGAATTATTGGATGCTATCCTACAGCTATTTCCGCTGGACACTTACGTAGATCAACCTGTAGCATTAATGAAGGTCGTACCCGGAGACACAGTGCAAACTCCTATCTGGGAGGATTACGGACAGCTTCTTAAACTGCATGATCTTCGCGGGGATGCAGCGATTAGAACGGTTGAACGCTTCGATTTCTATGAAGAGGCTAAGAAAGCGTATGCAATCGTCGCTACCGGTGAGTCCGCCCTGTATGCTAATATCCTTCTGCAAAAAGGCGTTATATAACGAAGCTAGCTCTTCCCAACTACTTAACAAAGAGTCAAAAAGGCGGTATCGCAACATAACTTTATGGTTAAGTTGCGACGCCGCCTTTTATTATGCATTCATAGTTTAAGTCTTAGTTATTCTCTACCACTTCAATCTTTCTGATCTCTCTGGTTCTAATCTCCTTGCAGATATCATCTACAAAGGTTGTAAGAGGCTTCTGACCTTCATCTCCAAGGAAACGGCTTCTTACTGATACCACGCCTTCTTCCTCTTCCTTCTGTCCAACCACTAACATATAAGGAACACGGTCAAGTCTTGCTTCTCTGATCTTGTAGCCGATCTTTTCCGCTCTCTCATCTACTGTTACAAGAACGTTATTCTTTAAAAGCTCTTCCTTAACCTTCCTTGCATAATCATGGTATTTCTCAGAAATCGGTAGTATTCTTACCTGCTCCGGACATAACCAGGTCGGGAATAAGCCTGCATATTTCTCAATTAACCAAGCAAGAGTTCTCTCATAGCAACCCATACTGGTTCTATGGATGATGTAAGGGCGAACCTTCTCACCATTCTGGTCCACATAATACATATCGAACTGCTCAGCGATCATCGCATCCCACTGAACCGTAATCATCGTGTCCATCTTGCCATACACATTCTTGGCCTGGATATCAACCTTAGGACCATAGAAAGCAGCTTCACCCTCTTCCTCGGTAAAAGGAATCTCAAGTTCAGTCAATACATTACGAATTCTACCTTGAGTCTCTTCCCATACCTCAGTTGTTCCGATGTATTTCTCTTTGTTATTCGGATCCCACTTGGAGAGACGATAGGTAACATCATTCTCAACACCTAATGTTTGTAAACAGTATCTTGCAAGATCCAGACAACCCTTAAATTCATCATCCATCTGATCAGGACGAACAATTAAATGTCCTTCGGAAATCGTGAACTGACGAACACGAGTTAATCCATGCATCTCACCGGAATCCTCATTACGGAATAAGGTAGAAGTCTCACCGTATCGAATCGGCAGATCACGGTAGGATTTTTGACTATTCTTATATACATAATATTGAAAAGGACAGGTCATCGGGCGAAGGGCGAATACTTCTTTATCCACCTTCTCATCACCAAGAACGAACATACCTTCCTTGTAATGATCCCAGTGACCGGAGATCTTGTACAGATCACTCTTAGCCATCAAAGGAGTTCTGGTTCTTACATAACCACGACGCTCCTCCTCATCCTCTATCCATCTCTGAAGTGTCTGGAGTATTTTAGTACCCTTGGGCATCAATAAAGGAAGTCCTTGACCGATTACATCTACAGTAGTGAACAACTCCATCTCACGACCTAATTTATTATGGTCGCGCTTCTTGATATCCTCCAAATAGACAAGATATTCTTCTAACTCAGCATTCTTCGTATATGCAGTTCCATATACTCTGGTAAGCATCTTATTCTTCTCGGAACCTCTCCAATAAGCACCGGAGGAGGAAATAAGCTTAAATGCCTTAATATTCTTAGTACTCATTAAGTGAGGTCCTGCACAAAGGTCTACAAAATCTCCCTGCTGATAGAAGGAAAGCTCTGCATCCTCGGGAAGGTCCATAATTAATTCAACCTTGTAGGGCTCATTCTTGGACTGCATTAAGGCAATCGCCTCTGCGCGGGGAAGGGTAAATCGAGTCAGATCTGCACCTTCTTTAATAATCTTCTTCATCTCTGCTTCTAATGCATCCAGAGCTGCTCGGTCGAAGGAAGCAATATCAAAATCATAATAGAACCCTGTATCAATGGAGGGTCCGATTGCAAGCTTTGACTCAGGATATAATCTCTTTACAGCCTGTGCCAATACGTGAGAGGTTGTATGACGATAAGCCGCCTTCCCGGCAGCCTCGTTAAAGGTTGCTATATTTAAGCTGCAATCTTTATCAACGATTGTTCGAAGATCCACCACCTTACCATCAAGTTCTCCGGCACAAGCCATTCTTGCCAAACCTTCGCTGATATCGCTAGCGATTTCATACACAGACATTGCCTTATCATACTCTTTAAAAGAGCCGTCTTTTAATGTAATTTTCATTCCAATTCTCCTTTCAAAATGTGAAATCTTGTTGATTACTTGAGAAGGAGAATTTATTCTCCCTTTCAAAATGTGAAACCTTGTTGATTACTTGAGAAGGAGAATTTATTCTCCTTTTCTGCATATAAAAAACTCCTCACTTTCGATTGCACGCTGCTTATCGAAAGGGACGAGCGTATGATTACGTCGCGGTTCCACCCTTATTGGTGTATTACACCCACTTAATTAGATGATAACGGGATCACCGGACCGGATTGGGGTCACTCGGAGTTGGTCTTCCTATGTGTCATAATAAGATAATCGCACCAACCTTATCTCTCTCTGAATTATTCCTCATAGTACTCGTCTCTTCAACGTTTTATTGCTTCACACATAGTTCATGTGAAATTCATTACTAAAATTAATTATATCATTCCTTCGCGGATTGTCAAGCCAAATTCGACGTAATCACGGATCGGAAGGCTGGTATTAATGGATAGTTCATGAAATAGCTATGGCAAAACTTATCCTCCTATGATAAAATGAAACCGATAAACGTACCTTCCAAAGGAGGAATTACTATGTCTGCTTTTACATTAAAAAATAATAACCTAACGATTGTAGTTGATGAAAATGGTGCGGAGCTTACCTCCATCTTGCGTCACGATACCGATACCGAATACCTGTGGAATGCGGACCCTGTCTATTGGAAGCGCCATGCCCCCATCCTATTCCCGGTTGTTGGTTCTCTGAAGAACAAATCTTACTCCTATCAGGGCAAGACTTACTCTTCACCACAACATGGTTTTGCACGAGAAATGAGTTTCAAATTAACAAATCACACGGAACAGGAGCTATGGTTTGTACTGGAAGCAAATGAAGAAACGAAGATGGTATATCCCTTTGATTTTCGGTTAGAATTAGGCTATCGTCTTGAGGAAAACAAGGTTACTGCTTTCTGGAAGGTCATCAATACTGACCATGGCAACCTATTCTTTTCCATCGGTGGACATCCTGCTTTTACTTGCCCACTTGGAGAAGGGGAACTGCAATCGGATTATTATCTCTTATTCGACTCGGATAAACCCATTCATTATATGCTAGTGGATGAAGCCGGTCTAGCAGTAAGAAAACCTTTTGTCGATCAACATATCCTGACTACTGAAGAAGGTTATTTGCCAATCTTCACTCATCTCTTTGACCGAGATGCACTGATTATCGAAGAAAACCAATTCCATCGTATCTCTTTGGCTGATAGTAATAAGAAGCCTTACTTGTCAGTAGATTTTACTGCACCACTCTTTGGTCTATGGTCACCCGCGAAGAAGAAGGCTCCCTTTGTCTGTATCGAACCCTGGTACGGTCGCTGTGATGCAAGTGATTTTGATGGAACCTTGGAGGATCGGGAATATGGCAACTGTCTGGCTGCGGGAGATGTATTTGAAGCCTCTTACACAATAACCATTCATGAATAGAAGGCACAACATTTTAAACCAGAACCGAAAGGCAGCAATCGTCCAATAAATCAATAGTTTAGAGACGGTTCTCATTGGTGGAGCTAAGAAAGGGATATGAAATCAATCGTGACTTTCGTCCGTAATTTCATATCCCTTTTTAACTCTATCTACTGTAACAATGTCCTATTCAAAAATTATTTGAATAATTATAATACACTTTGTGCTAAGTACTTCTTATTTCTAATGAGGAAGTTCACTTATTTACTTACTCGAGGTTGGTAAGAACGGGATTAACGTATTGGCAACACTGATGACCGGCATTGTCTGAAGAATAATCTTACCAGGTCCGGTCACTACTGTGTTGAAGATCCCTTCCCCACCAAAGAACATATTCTTTAACCCCGGTACCGTATGAATTTCCATAGAACAGCTCTCAGTCATAGCTGCTAGATAACCGGTATCAACCACCATCTGTTGACCTGGTTGTAAGGTATACTCCATTGCATAGCCATCAATCTCGATAAAGACGATGCCATGACCGGATAGCTTCTGCATAATGAAACCCTCACCACCAAACAGACCTGCACCAAGCTTCTTCTGGAAATGCAGTGATAACTCTACACTGGCCTCAGAAGCTAAGAAAGAGGATTTCTGAACAATCATATTGTTGCCTGGGCCAATCTCCAAAGCTCGAATCGAACCGGGGAAACTGGAAGCAAAGGCTATCATGCCCTCTCCGCCTATTGCAGTGTATCTGTTCTGGAACAGAGAATCTCCAGAGAACATTCTTCCCAAAGCCTTTCCTATCCCACCATTCGTCGATGTTTCCATCTTCATATTGGGACTCATCCAGCTCATGGAACCACGCTCTGTAATCAGTGTCTCACCTGGGTTCACATGACAAGTAACGACCGGTAACGGCTCTCCTACGATTTCATACCTCATTCAACTACCTCCCTATGCATAATTTATTCTTATATACTTAATATTCTAACAACTTCATGTCTACATCTTTCAGATTACCTACCAGAGAGACAGAAGCGGTTGCCATATTAAGATACTTGTTCACAAAATCTATGATGTGATTCAGACTCACCTTGTCAATTCCTTCGATTAATTCCTCGATTGGTATCAATCGACCACGGTTCAATAACGCCTTACCGTTGGAATTCATCCTGCTCTTAGCACTTTCATTGCCAAGGATCAATTCCGTCTTAATTTGTTCCTTGGTCATGGATAGCTCCTGAGGTGTAACGCCTTTTTTCTTGATCTCAGCAATAATCTGATATATCTTCTTCACAACAGTGGCAGTTTGCGCCGGATTCATTGCCGCATAGATATGGAATAATCCAGTCTCACGATAAGAGCTGCCATAGGAATAGATGGAATAGGTTAATCCGCTATTCTCTCTGATTTTCTGGAACAGTCTGGAGTTAACACTTCCGCCAAGAATTGAGTTCAATATGGATAATGCGTATCTCTCCTCAGACAGGTAGGAGATACAATCAAAAGCGATATTACAATGTAATTGTTCTATCTCTTTGTGTCGCTTGCACTGGACACGATTATATTCCGGTTTCGTGATTTCTTTGTTGACTATCGAGCTTTCTGCCTTAATCTCTCCGAATTTCTCTTCCAGAAGACTTATCACAGTATCCTCATCAAAATGACCGGCAACTGATATAATCATATTCTCACCGACATAATAGGTATTCATAAAATCTAATATTTGTTCTCTCGTTACCTTCCGTACAATCTTCTTGGTTCCGGAAATCATATACCCAAGGGGATGATCCTTCCATATCCTCTGCTGCAGCATCTCATGCACCAGATCCTCCGGAGAGTCATCGTACATATCAATTTCTTCAATGATTACGCCTTTTTCTCTCCGTAATGCCTTCTCCTCAATGAGAGAATTCGTCAGCATATCAGAGATGATATCAATTGCAATCGGTAAATGTTCACTTAAGGTTGTTGCATAATAAGAGGTGCACTCCTTACTGGTAAATGCATTCATATTCCCGCCGATTCGTGCCATTTCATCAGCAATCTGTTTTGCACTGCGGGTCGTAGTACCTTTAAATAACATGTGTTCAATAATATGTGCAATACCATTGTTACTTTCATCTTCATTGGACGAGCCTGCTTTAACCCAAATACCGAAGGATGCACTTTGTAAATATGGTAATACTTCTGTTACTACTGTAACCTTGTTGGATAACTGATTAATTTTCGTCATATAGGTCCCTTCCTATCTTTAATGTAATTTATCCATACAGCGAGCACCATATACAAACCTAATTCCTACTTTTTGTTAATCAGACTAACAGATTCCGTATTAAGTTTCACAGTTTTATTCTTGTACTTCAAAATAATTGATCTACAACAACATGAGCAAGTTTGATGCAGTCGTTGCGCTAGTTTTTCTTCATGGCAACAAAATCCTGGCTTAGCGTGGTTTTGTTGCATAATTGATTCTAACATAGTTCCATACTATTTACAACAAACAAGATGAAATGGCCAATTACCTACATTAGATGAAAGGACCTATCATCTGTCTAGAATAAAAAGACTGCGAGAAGGTGCCATATACTGAAGTTATGAATTCTAATACCCAAAACCTCTGTAAAATATACCTTATCGCAGTCTATGAATTCTATATTATTAATTATAATAATTAGGAAGGTAAAATCCTGCAATCTAACAATCATTAAGCAATATATGATAATAATTAATAAATTATCCCTATCACACCTATGCTATTTAATTGCAGTGACCTCATATCCTTGTTTCTTTAAAATTTCAATGATATTTGCATCACCAATATAATGACCGGCTCCTACAACAACAAAGTAGGTATGACCACTCTCTGCTTTCAGAAGACCTTCGATATAAGCTGCCATTGTCTTATTTCTTTCAATAAAGAGCTTATTATTAAATTCCGTAAGCACCTTTAATTCTGCTTCATTGGCAGCATCCGTCAATATATCCTGATACTCATATTCGAAGCTGAGGTATTTCTTTAAGCCTTCTTCATCACCATTAGACCACATTTCCTGCATCGTATTAATTACTTCTGCGCTGCTATCATCAGCACCGGTCTGATTTTGGCTTACCGCTTCTAAGGTTGCTGCCAATAAATACTCCTCAAGTTCATCAGAGAAGCTATCCAGCATCATACCCTGTGTAAGGTAACCTTCCACTTCAAGTATCGGCTTTCCACTAAGCATTGCATTATTCAAAAAGTTCATATCAATACCAAGCATCGCTTCTGCAGCAGCTGCCTCCATGGTGCCGGATTCTGTAGCGGATAAGGAATTAAAGGAAATATAGAGATACCAGGGCTTAAACATTGCGATCTGAGCTTCCGGTAATCCTAAGCTTGCTCCCAGTGCTATTACTTTATCATAGACATCCTTCGATACATGATCCTTCAAGCCGGTTCCATCGGTATATACTGCCAGATTCAACAGCTCCATAGCACCTGCCTGGCTTAGTATATTGACTTCAACTGCTAACGCTTCAGAGCTTTTAAATGCTGCCAAAACCTTATTGCTAAGGGGATACATCTGAGTATTTGCTAAATGGATTGATCCAAACATATACACTGTATTACCATTTGCCTCAGTCTTCCACAAAAAGCCCTTACTTGCAGCATCCAGCTTATCATAGATTACGGTTACCAGTCTGGTTGCAATCACACAGGCTTGTTCTATAGAACAAGTATCCTTAAGTGCTAATTCACCATTCTTACCGGTATAGATACCGTTTTCCTTCATAAAGGTTAATGCCTTGACATCCTTTAATACAAGCTCCGAAGTAAAGGAATATGCAGCTACGATGCCATATAATTGATTGATTACATCTTCTACCGTAAGCTTCTGTGATATCTTATAAGATGGTTCTGTCGCGGATTGTACAACATCCGTATCAAACATCTTATGTCTGAGTCCTACCAGAAGTACTTGTAATTTAGCAGCTGTAATCGGTACCGTCATATCCTTGTTATGCCAAGCGATCGGATATAGTCCATAAGTCTCTGCAACAAGCAGATCCCCCAACACCCAGTCACTAAATGTCTGACCTTCTGCATAACTTTTCAGTTCATCAATGGTTTCGGATTTCTGTTCAGCGGCTAATACCTGTACATTCGGTATCATAGTGATACAAAGCACCAGAATTAGCAGCAAAGATAATAAGCGTTTTTTCATAGTTTCGTCCTACCTTTCTATCCTCAATCAATATTGTACAACATTACTCCTATTGGTGTATTAACATACCATAC
>JAQZBA010000160.1 GCA_029239365.1 Herbinix sp.
TGCCAAGGAGCGAATCGGTCATCAGGAGAAGAGCTTTGAGGATCTGATCAGCGACCTGGAAGCTAACCGTGTCACCATAGAGAAGGAACAGAATGAGATCTCAAAGTATAAACAAGAAATAGAGCTTCTGAAGAAGAACCTTGCGAAGAAGAACGAAACCCTAGATTCTAGCCGCGATCGACTACTTAAGGAAGCGAAAGAACAAGCTGCCGCTGTATTGCAGGAAGCGAAGGAATTCGCTGACCAGAGTATCCGCAGATATAACAAATGGCTTCAGGAGGGCGGTAACATCAAGGATATGGAGAATGAACGTAATTCCTTGAGAGAACGAGTAAGCGACAGTGAAAGCAATCTGATCAAGAATAAACAAAAGCCTGTGAAAGCACCTTCCGCTAAGAGCCTCAAGGTCGGTGATAGTGTCAATGTCATTAGTCTCAATCTCAAGGGCACGATAAGCTCACTTCCCAATGCCAAAGGCGATCTGTATGTCCAGATGGGTATACTGCGTTCTCTTGTGAACCTGAAGGATATTGAAATAACTCAGGAAGAGATGATTTTACCTCAAGGCTATAATAAGACCCAAAGTGGTAAGATCAGGATGTCTAAATCGGCTTCCATTCATCCGGACATCAATCTAATTGGCAAGACGGTGGATGAGGCACTTTCTGATCTTGATAAATATCTGGATGATGCCTACCTTTCCCACCTTCCACAGGTTACTGTAATCCACGGGCGTGGAACCGGTGCTTTACGTAATGCCATTCATTCACACCTGAAGAAGCTAAGCTATGTGAAGACCTTCCGACTAGGCGAATTCGGCGAAGGTAATCAAGGTGTAACCATAGTAGAATTTAAGTAAGGGTTCCGGTGTCATAAACCCTTCGCTATAATCGTAATTGAAAGGAGTATATCATGATAGCCAAGCAAAAAATACTAATCGTAGATGATGATGTAAACATCGCAGAACTCATCTCCTTATACCTGACCAAGGAATGCTTTGATACTCTGATTGTGAATGATGGGGAGGCTGCTATCACGGAATTCGCTTCCTACCAGCCGAATCTGGTACTGTTGGATCTGATGTTGCCGGGTATTGACGGCTATGAAGTATGTCGGGAGATTCGCAAGAACTCCAAGGTACCGATCATTATGCTTTCCGCGAAGGGTGAAATCTTTGATAAGGTATTAGGCTTAGAGCTAGGTGCAGATGACTATGTAATTAAGCCTTTCGATTCCAAGGAATTAGTTGCCAGAGTCAGGGCAGTACTTAGACGTTTCCATCCGGGCAAGGAGGAGACCCCTGAGGAGCCCTCCACCCCTGTTCCAACCGGTGATTATGTCGCCTACACGGATCTGGTCATTAACCTGAGTAATTATTCGGTTCAATATGCCACAGAGAATATCGAGATGCCTCCGAAGGAACTGGAATTATTGTATTTCCTTGCTTCCCATCCAAACCAGGTATTTACCAGGGAACAGCTCCTAGATCATATCTGGGGTTATGAATATTATGGTGATACCCGTACGGTAGATGTTCATATCAAGCGTTTGCGTGAGAAGATTAAGGACCACAAGGACTGGAGCCTGGGGACAGTATGGGGTATCGGTTATAAGTTTGAGGTAAAAGGTGTTAAGAAATAACAGAAAGGTAGGTAAATGCCATGAAGAAGACCCTATGGTCAAGATTAATCATCTGCTTTCTAATTGCAGGCGTTATGGTTTTTCTGCTATTGAATACCTATGGCATTCATCTATTGGAGAACAAATTAAAAGATGACAAGCAGGATCAGCTACTCGATGAGGCAAAGTTGATTTCTTCTGAATACATGGCGAACTTTTATGATGACAAGATGTCCATCGAAAACCTGAATATGCAGTTGAAATCCATTGACACTTTTCTAGGTATCCGCGTATGGATTGTCAGTTCAGATGGTAATATCATCGCTGATTCCTCCTATTCTAAGAATGCCAAGGACAAAAACATCTATGATATTAATCCCGCATTACTCGATAATACCTTTACCGAAAATGTGAATAATGAAGAAATCTTTTTTGAGTCAATGCTCAGCCTTACGCACCGCATCAATTATAATTTTAAGCCAAGGGGCTATATCATACTTCATACCACGGAGAAAGGGATCACAGAAGAAGCAACTAGTTATTATATGGATGTCATTAACATCTGCTTTCTGGTGTATCTACCTATGCTCTTTATCGTATTTCTATATATTTATTACATTTCGGCCATCCCGTTACAGAATCTGATTAAGGCTGCAAAGGAGTATTCCTCCGGTAACTACAACTATGCATTAATTCTGAAGGGTCTAAGCGAATATCGGGACCTCGGAGCGGCTGTTTCCTATATGGCAAGTGAATTGAGTAAACTGGATGATTACCAGAAGAAGTTCGTAGCGAATATCTCACATGATTTTCGATCGCCTCTTACCTCTATTAAGGGGTATGCTGCTGCAATTATGGACGGAACCATACCTCATGAGATGCAGGACAAGTATCTGAATATCATCTTATTCGAGACGGATCGGTTGACTAAGCTGACTTCCGGTCTATTAGAACTGAACAGTTTTGAGAATAACGGAACCTTCCTGGACATAACGACCTTTGATATCAACAATATAATCAAACGGACGGCTGAGACCTTCGAGGGCTCCTGTAGGGAGAAAAAGATCACCTTAAATCTCGTATTCTCGGCAAAACAGACATTAGTAGATGCTGATATGGGTAAAATCCAACAGGTGCTTTATAACCTGATTGATAATGCAATCAAGTTCAGCCATACCAATTCCAGAATAAAGGTGAGTACGGAAGAGAAGGGTGAGAAGGTATTCATATCCGTGAAGGATTACGGTATCGGTATCCCTAAGGAATCCATCAAGAAGATCTGGGAACGCTTCTATAAGACTGATGTCTCCCGTGGTAAGGATAAGAAGGGTACCGGTCTAGGTCTCTCCATCACGAAGGAGATTATACAGGCTCATAATGAGAATATCAATGTGATCAGTACCGAAGGTGTAGGTACTGAATTCATCTTCTCCTTAACAAAAGCCTCTGATTAGCATATCCTATTGATTTACAGGACTATAATCGGGTGACAGGATGTAAATTGTTCTTGTCTCCCTTTGTTTTACGCTTCATCCCAGCTATGGCGGTGAAGCTGTCCTTCCATACGCATACCTTCAAAATTATTCTGTCGCATCGCCTCATACAAGATGATCGCTACAGAATTGCCAAGATTTAAGGATCGAATATCTCCAACCATCGGAATACGGATGGTGTTCTGCTTATTCTTAAGTAACAGTTCTTCGGGTATCCCTGCACTTTCCTTACCGAACATCAGATAACAATCCGGATCGTATTGTACCTGAGTGTAAGAATGTTGCGCCTTTGTCGTAGCCATGAATACCTTTGCATCCTGGTTCTTATCCAGAAAATCCTGATAATTTTTATAGACAGTAACATCAAGATCTTTCCAATAATCAAGACCTGCACGTCTGATTTCCTTCTCATCCAGTCGAAAACCAAGCGGTTCAATCAGATGAAGTCTGGTTCCTGTGGCAACGCAGGTTCTGCCGATATTCCCAGTATTTGCAGGAATCTCAGGCTCTAATAATACAATGTTCATTTTTATTTCCTCATTTCATTCCATAGTGTTTCGCAGAGAGTGTTCGCATATTTGCAGGCAAGCTTGCATAACGTGAACATGATAAGTTTATTCACATTGCTCACTAGCTTACGTACATATCGATAGAAGCAGCTTTACGATTTCTTTGGTTTCTTTGTCATGAATCATAGATTAAGGAAAGACAGCTCTGCTCTCTTTCCTTAATCTTGGCTTTTAATATAACATAATGATCCTTCACAGATGCATTATGACTATTTTATCAGTTTGTATCGATGGATACCTTTTCGGTAAAGAAAAAAGGTGAATTAATCACCTTTGATCGCAATATGTATCTCAATCGTTTTATTATCTTCATATTCTAGCGGAACACAAATATTGTGCGCATAGGTCGCACTGAATGTCATAGTGCCGTTGCCAACTGTGGGTGGCGTAATATCTATACCAATACCCTTCGTAGAGAATATTGTAGCGGTATTACCCATTATCATATTACCAAGTTCACTAATCGCACTCTTTGCTAGCTCATCCATCTCTGTTATTGGCATCATAATCATCTTCGATGCAATATCACAGGCTACGGAATTCTCAAATGCTATCATTGCCTGACCTCTCATCTCACCTGTAAAGCCGATTAAAATAAGCAAGGTATTGTTAAAGAAAGCAGGATTCTTAATAAAGGGTTTACCAACCTTAGCATCAATGAAGCACATCTCCTTGAGTATCTTCGTTGATGCCATTAAGAATGGATTAATGTGGTCTGCGTTAACGTTGGCCATTCGATCACCTCCTAAGTATCATAATGATATTGTATCACAGTTAATATGCATTTTTCAACTGAATACGCTAATTATTTCTACTTTCTGTGCCTTTCCACGAATTTTTGCATTCTTTCTAAAGCAAGCTTTAGATTTTCTATGGAATACGCATAGGAAATTCTCAAGTAGCCTTCACCGCAATCACCAAAAGCAGTCCCTGGAACTACTACTACTTTTTCCTCCTGAAGAAGCTTTGTTGCAAACTCTTCCGAAGTCATCCCAAGGCTTTTTATACAAGGAAATACGTAGAAAGCACCAAAAGGTTCAAAACATTCCAGTCCCATACCTCGTATGGAATGTACTACGAATCTGCGTCGCTTGTCATAAGCATCCCGCATCATCTCAACATCGGGATCGCCATTTTTCACTGCTTCAATACCGGCATACTGGCTGGTAGTGGGTGCGCACATGATAGCAAACTGATGGATCTTAATCATCTGCTCCAATATAAGTGCCGGACCTACAGCATAGCCTAGTCTCCAGCCTGTCATCGCATAGGATTTGGAAAAACCATTGATAACGATGGTTCTTTCTCTCATTCCGGGAAAGGAAGCGATAGACACATGCTTGCTGCCATAGGTAAGTTCTGAATAGATCTCATCCGAGATAACGATAAGATCCTTCTCGAGGATAACCTCTACAATTTGTGCAAGATCATCTCGATCCATAATTGCACCTGTAGGGTTATTCGGGAATGCCAGAATTAATACCTTTGTCTTATCGGTAATAGAATCTAATAATTGCTGTCTGGTGAGCTTGAAGTCATTCTCTCCCTTAAGTTCGATTACTACCGGAGTACCACCTGCGAGGATAGTACAGGGAAGATAAGATACATAACAGGGTTGAGGGATTAACACCTCATCGCCCGGTTCAAGCATAGCGCGCAGAGCGATATCGATTGCCTCACTGCCACCGACTGTGACGATTACCTCTTTATTATAATCATAGCTTAATTCGAATTTGCGATTAAGATAATTACAGATTTCAACCTTTAATTCTTTAAGACCTGCATTGGAGGTATAGAAGGTTCTACCTTTCTCTAGAGAATAGATGCCCTCTTCACGTATATGCCACGGTGTATCAAAGTCCGGTTCGCCTACACCAAGGGTAATAGCATCCTTCATCTCACTTGCTACGTCAAAGAACTTCCTGATACCGGAAGGTGGTATACTTACAACTGATTTGGATAATGGATTTCTCAAGGTGTAATCAGCATCCTTTCATCATGTTTTGTTTGAACGAGTGGCAGACCGTGCTCTTTGTATTTCTTCAATACAAAATGTGTTCCGGTACTTAATACTGCATCCATTGGCGCAAGCTTCTCGGAAACAAAATTAGCTACCTCTCTCATGGTCTTGCCTTCTATAATTACGGTTAAGTCGAAGCCACCGGACATTAAGTACACTGACTGTACTTCGTCAAATTGGTAGATACGCTCTGCAATCTTATCAAAGCCAAGTCCACGCTGAGGTGTAACCTTAACTTCAATTAGTGCAGTCACTCTTTCGCACTGAACTTTATCCCAATTAATCAGAGTCGGATAACCACAGATAATAGTTTCGTCCTCTAATTCTTTAATTATTCTAGTAACCTCTTCTTCCGTCGTTCCTAACATGATGGCCAAATCTGCTACAGACTGCTTGCTATTCTTATCAATCGCAGTTAAGATTTTCTCTCTCATTTTGAATTCCTCTCTTTTCCCAACGAATTATTATTCTGCTGTAATATAGGTTAAGTAACAAAAGTCAGATTAATCTTTACATAACTTTATACAGCTCATCGCTTTTTGGCGGTTCCAAGAAACGCTTCTCGTCTTCATTTATGATCACACGGTCATTTCCCTCCGTGATACGGCCAATCACCGCGGCAGTAATCCCACTTGCTTTAAGACGGTCCACCAGATAGTTAGCTTGATCCGTAACGATCAGCATACATCCGCTGGAGATTAGCATATATGGATTAATATCATAAAATTCACAGATTTCCACGGTTTCTTGTTTCAGGAGAATCTTCTTCAAATCCACTTCCAAGCCTACCTTGGAAGCAGCAGCGATCTCCCATAGAGCGCCAAAGATTCCGCCTTCCGTGACATCGTGCATCGATGTCACGCCACTGGCTCGTGCGACCATCGCCTCCGGTACTACAGAGATATAATCTATCATTTTCTTAGCTCCATCAATAAAGCTACGGCTATATTTTGTTCTAAGCTCTGCCTCTTTTGATGCAGCAATAATAGCTGTGCCTTCCAGACCAGCCCATTTTGTCATAACAATTTCCTGGCCCGGCTTCGCACCTGCTGTCTTAATCATTTCATTACGCTTCATCTTGCCTACACCGGTTACAGTGATAATCGGTTGATGAACCGCTTTCGTTATCTCGGTGTGTCCACCGATAATCTCTATATTTAGTTGCTTACAGGCAGCTTCCATATCCTGCATCGCACCTCTTAACTCAGCTTCTGCAGTACCATCCGGTAATAATATGGTAAGCATAATACCAATCACTTCTGCCCCATTGGAAGCAATGTCATTGGCTGTAATATGAACTGCTAGAGTACCAATATCCTGGACTGTGCCTGTAATCGGGTCCGTAGAAAGTACAAGTACCTCATCCTCTGCCACAGCAAGAACACTACAGTCCTCACCAATGGCCGGACCAACCAATACTTCCTCGCGTCTGTGCCCTATTTGATTCAGAACAGACCGTTTTAGGACTGTTTCAGATACTTTCCCCAGGTTCATATTAGCCTCCATGTATGCGTATTTATTCTTATAACCCGGAAGATCAAGCAGTGAACTCCTAGTCAGAACTTAATCACTCTCTACTCGTCCTCAAAGCCTTCTTCCAAGAAGTCAGACCAGATATCTCCTTGAACCTGACCCTCAGGATTGGAACGATTATTCGGTGAAGATTGGAGTTCCGTTTCTATATCTGTCTGATCCGGATTTTCCTCAACCTCTGTCGGATCTTCTGAGGAGGGCTCCTCTTCCTTCACTTCTTCCACCTTTTTGGTTCCTACGGTAACATACTTGGGAGCTGCGGAATAGCTGCTCTTATTAACTAAGGTTCTACTTACCTCTACACCATTTTCATATACTACCTTATACAATTCTGCTTTGTAACCGGTGTGAGCAGATTGAGTCACCTTACGGTAGGTCTCAAGTTGTTTCGGATCCTTTGTGATTACTTCCGCCGGAGGTGGAGTCTCAGAAAGAACTACAGTAACATACTCTACTTTACGTTTCTCTGTATCTCTATTCTCTTTTCCCCATATCTTAAAAGTAATTGTTCTACCCTTAGTGGTAGCTTCAATTAGAATGGGTACGTCTGTATTATTCTTAAATTTGAAATCTTTATAAGTTCCGGCGATGGCTGCATCCCTTGACAAATCAACATAGCTGATGGTCATGGAATGAGGCTGACGCTCTACTACTTCAAGCTCTGCCTGAAGAATTGCATTATATAAGGTTGTCGTAACCTGACAGGCACCACCACCTACACTATCGATTACCTTACCTTGCAGGTATGCGCCTGCAACAAAATAACCGTTATCTTCTGTGAACGGAGTTAAATATTTGTATGCGGAGAATTCATCTCCGGGATATAGTACTGCATTGTTGATTAATCTGGCACCATTTGCAAGATTGGCAGCTCTACCTTGAGCAGAATCTGCGAACTCAGTAGTATAGGTTCCAATAACCTTGTTACACTGTTCCACGATTTCCTTTGTATAGATCGGCATATCGTCTTCTATGACTGCATTCACCGCAATATCCTGGCGGTTCCAAAGATCGATTGCGTTCTTCACTTCCTGAATGGTGGCTTCGACATTAACCTTACTTCCGACAACATGATCACCATAGATGAATTCGCCACCCTTTCTGGTAATCGTTGCATTGACCGGAGCGATATTATAAGCACTTACATCAACCTCGATGATATCCTTTATCTTACTCTCATTATAGGTAAATGATAGAGGGTAGACGATGCTGCCCTGCTCAATATCCTTCATGTCCTTGTAGCGTTTAATCAGGTTTCCGCTCTTTCCAAGGGATAAGGCGGTATCTATACTATCATTGGCTACCATCTCATATTCCAGA
>JAQZBA010000161.1 GCA_029239365.1 Herbinix sp.
TGCTGACACTGCTCGCCATTGTTACAGGCAGATTCTGATTAAAGAGGAAATCCTCACATAAATCATAAAATTTATCCATATCCAGACCCATACCAATACTAGCGAAGGAGGCATTGCAGGATTTAGCAAGTGATTTGGGAAGATCCACCTCTCCGTGTTTTTTATTATTATGACAATGAATGATCATACCATCATATTCAATACTACCTTCACAATCATATTCATATTCCAGATATGCTAGGTTCTCCCTCATATAAGCTAAAGCAGTCATTACTTTGAAGGTCGAACCCGGCTTATATTTGCCTTGGGAGGCACGATTAAAAAGGGGGGCCTCCTCATCTTCATCTGCTAATAGCTCCATCCACTCTTCATCCACATCATTGGGATCATAGGCAGGCTTTGATACCATCGCTAATATCTTTCCTGTGGCGGCTTCCATAACAACAACTGCTCCACGATGATCCCCTAATGCTTCAAAGACTACCTCTTGAAGATTAGCGTCCAAGGTAGTGACAACATTATCTCCCGGACTTTTCTCTCCCATCAGATCTGAATACATAACCTCTATACTGTTGATGTTAGAGGTTAACAATCGGATGTTTTCCGACTCCTCGATCCCTGACTTTCCCTTCGAGTATCTTCCGACAACATGGGCAAACATCTCACCGTAAGGATATTGTCTGGTCTCTTTTCCATCCTCATCCACCAAAGTCTGGGCTAGTACTTCTCCATCGGCAGAGAGTATCCGACCTCTTACAATTCGCTCCGATAATACTTCTTGACGTTTGTTATAGGCATTATTGATTACCTCATCGCTTTGTACCAGGATATAGTAAGAGTAATACCCTGTCATAAGTACAAATAAGCCAAGAAAGATATATATGATATTAAAGATTGGTTTTCTTATATCACGAGTCTCGGTTACATTCTCAGTCTTGTCAACCTCCTTCGTAGCCGCCAATGTCTTATTTTTTATTATTTCAATCCATTTATTTGACATCTAATTATGCCCTCCTGCTGTTTGCACCGTCTCCTGGCTCTTGTTATTCGATTTACCAACAAGATTCACACCCTGTAGTATCATAAACATAAGCACGACTGATAAAATAGAGCTTCCGCCCATGCTGATCAGTGGCAAAGTTACTCCTGTGGAAGGAATGAATTTGATTACACCGCCAATTGATAATATTACCTGGAAGGCAAACATAACAGAAAAGCCGATGGCGAGAAGACGGAAGAAGACCTCCTCCTGCTTAAGTGCTATATTAATAAACATGACAAAACAGCTTGCAAAAATTAATATAATACAGATGGCGACTACACCGCCCATTTCCTCGGAGATTGCGGAAAAGACAAAGTCACTCTCTACAACAGGAATATCAGTGGGCAGGCCGCGATTTAATCCCATGCCAAACCATCCTCCGGTGCCGATTGCAAATAAAGATTGTGTAATCTGATAACCTTCCTTATCGATAAAAGCAAAGGGATTCTTCCAAGCAAGCACTCTGACCCTTACATGGCCAAACAGCTGATAAGCCACAAAGGCAGCCAGACTACCCCCGGTGAGCCCCGAGAATAGATAAAGAGGCTTGGTTGTCGCACAATATAACATAAATACATAGGTTACGAAGAATATCAGAGCTCCACCCAGATCTCTCTGCAGAACCAATATAATAACCGTGATACCAGCTAAAACAGAGATCAGTAGCACTCTCTTAAAATTAAAACCTTTTCCTAACAGCCCTGCCATACTAAAGACAAAGAGCAGTTTCACAAATTCTGACGGCTGTATAGTGATACCGGCAATCGTAAGCCAATTGGTAGCTCCTGAGCTAGTTGTTCCGAGGATAAGAACGATGAGTAAGAGCAAAACACCGATTGCACCATAGATCCATCCATACTCCTTCAGTTGTTGCACTCTTCGGATAAGATAGGGTACAATCAAACCGATTAATAAGGAAGCGCCAACAATGATCACCTGTTTGACTGCTTTATCGTAAGATAATCTCGTCTGGATGATAAATCCGATTGCCAACAGCATCAGCATGTTGCGTAGCAGTAGTCGGGATACCTTCGGATAGATCACTTGATATAGGACCAGCACCAGTAGAAACAGCAGAACTTCCGCACCATACAGATATACCAGCTTCCTATTCTGGCTCTGAAAAAACAAGGTGAAGTATCCGGTAAAATGCAAGGCAAACACGATTACGGTCAATATTCCATAAATCTTATTCTGATGCTTCTTATTCTTAAACCGGAATACATTAAAGCTATAATAAGTATAGATTCCGAGGAGTAATATCATCATATATTTGATTAATTCTAGGATAAAATTCATAATAATAACCGGCCTTTCTCACAACCTGCATTTGGATCGAAGCTTACTTATTCCACTCCACGCTTAAAATGCCCGGTGGTATAGTCCATAAGCTCGACCATATTCTTTTCTTTATGATAAAATTCCGAGATAAATGCAGTTAATACTTTCTGCATTTCCTCATCTGTCTCAAAGGTAAAGTCAAGACGGATATTTCTTGGTCTTAAGTCCGTAATTTCTTGGCTATGCTTCAACAAGGACAAGGCCTGCCCGTTGTAAATGACATTATAACAGCTATTACAATTCGCGTGGACGAAGAAGCTTTTACCTAAACGATCAACGAGGTTGCCCGAATTGCCCTCCTTGCATTTCCTACAGCCGGTAGTACTCTCAAAGAGACATTGAGCTGAGATCATAACAGGTTGGTATCCATATACAATCAGATCACTATCCCCGATTCCAAGCGTCTTTAATTCCTGGTAATTCAACTCAACCGGAGCCGTATAATGAGTGATTCCTAATTCCTGCAAGAAGTTCTTGGCTTCGATATTATAGGTATACATATTGTAATTTGTGATCAGTTGTTTCTGCTGTTCACTACTTCTTAACGATCTTAGCAGTTCAATTTCTTCAAAATTCTTGATCACAAATCCGGTAATCGCTTTATTATCTATTATTCCAAGAAGTTCCTTTTCTAACCTCTCATACTGTGCCAAACGACAGATATGAGGCAAGGAGAGATAGAATTCTTTCCCTGCTGCTTCTACTTTGCGCGCTAATTCCGGTATGGACGCCGCATCAAGCCAATCATATTCCATATAAATTGCTTTGATTTCCTGATACTTAAGTGCCTGCTCCAACTGCTCCGGTGTCTGAAGAGTAACACAGATTCCATATTCTTCTGATCGAATCATTTGACTGCTTCTACTCTCAGAAGCTTCTATCGTAGCAGGAATTCTCTTATATTGATCAACTACCGCTTCCATCAATTTGGTGATTGCGTCTCTACGAATCTCGTTTAGCCAGGCTACGGGAATAAAAATGTTATCGTCCATATCTACTATTAGACTGTCAAAGTAGTAAAAGGTATCCCCTGTTTTTTCAATTGGTGCTATTATTTTCTCTCTGGTCATGGGCTGCTTCACTGCTTCCTGTACCAAATCCTGATATGCAGTCACAGATACCTCCCGAAAAGCAAGTGTTAAGGTAAGTGGTTCACCCTTCCTGGCATAGAGCTTTCCGTCGATTCCAAGACGTTTATTCTTAGTTAAATATTCAGCCTCAAGCTCAGTGAGCAACTTATTATTCTTCGTCCGATACACCTTATCTCCTACACTTAGCCCGGGATTATAGTACTTCTCCTTGTTGTCCCTATCTTTTCCTGATTTTGTCTCCTGTCTTCTTCCAACATTCGTAACCAGGATCTCACCTTTTCCATGAGCATCCTTCACCGTGAATTCATATCCCTCTTCCTCTTTATGCCTAATCTCCAAGATATCCTGCGCATTAATCTCTTCCTCAAGTGCGATGGATACCTGAGTCCCCTTGATTATGGCTACCTCTCCTACAAAGACACCGCTATGATTAGGTCGGTAGAGGCTTATCATACTTTTTCCGTGATAGGACTTACCATAACCCTCAGAGAAGCCCCCTCGGTTATATACATCCTGAAGCGTTCGCATATCCTGTTGGAAGCGTTCGCTCCGAATTAAATCATCATAATATTCCTGCCCTTTCTCAAAATACAGATCCACATAGTCGCGGTACATCTTAGAGACTACAGCAGCATATTCGGGACGTTTCATTCTGCCTTCTATCTTAAAGGAACTAATCCCTGCCTCAATCATCTCCGGTAGATACGCTAAGGTATTGATATCTTTGGGACTGAGTAGATATTTCTCCTCCTCAGAGGATAACTTCTTCTTGCCGGAATAGAACTGATAAGGCATACGACAGGGCTGAGCGCATCTACCCCTATTACCGCTTCGTCCCCCAATCATACTACTCATTAGACACTGCCCTGAATAGCAATAACACAAAGCACCATGTACAAAGGTCTCGATTTCCAAATCCGTATTCTCATGAATCACTTTAATCTCATTAAGGCTTAACTCTCTGGCTGTTACAAGTCTTGTAACACCATAAGGCTTGAGCAGATTCGCCCCCTGCGCCATCGTAAGAGTCGTCTGAGTACTGGCGTGGATTGGTAGCCCCGGAAAATTCTCATGGATAAAATGAAGAACGCCAATATCCTGTACTATAACCGCATCCAGCCCACGTAGATAAAACTTCTCTAAAAAACGGTATAGTTCCTTCGTACGTTCCTTCTCCTTCAGCAGAGTATTCACCGTAAGATAAAGCTTCTTGTCCCTAATATGTGCTTCATCAATTGCACCCAGCAAAGTATCTTCCTCCAGGTTGTTAGCAAAAGCTCTGGCGCCAAAGCTGCTGCCACCGATATAAACAGCGTCGCAGCCGGCATTCATCGCCGCCTGCATACCTTCATAGGATCCTGCCGGTGCAAGTATCTCAATATTTCTCTTCATAATTCTCTTCCTTTCTTCTCTGGCACAGTACCGTTGTGATGAACAAAATAGCTGTCCGTAACATTCATATCAGCCAGAGATACCTCAAGCTTATGTTTGTTATTAGGACAGCCTCGAATTCGTTACATTCTATTCTTTTTCTCGGTTTCTGACAGCTCCGTTTCCATACGGACAATCTTCTTTTGAGCCTCATATAACTCTTTTTTCAGCTCCTCGATTTCCTTCTGGGCTGATTCTAATCTCGTCTGTGTAGAAATTACCTCATGCTTTAAATCAAAGATTTCATTGCCCTTTGATTCATTCTCAGTCTCGACATCCTTAATTTTATATTTTGTTTTATAATAATCATCTGCAATATTGATTTGCATCAGTATATTCTTCAAATCGGCGTCTAGGAACTTATAAGCATCCTTGTTTCGAAACTCTACATGCTTACTATTAATGTAGGATGCAATCTTCTGTAGATACTCCTCGCTCTCATATCCACTCAAGGTATATCTTTTATTATTAATAATAACTTCAATATCATGATACTTATTCATTACCTTCGCCTCCCCGACATGTCCGATCGCGTTGCTCACATACGCTAATTATATATCATGAATTTGGAGCTTATTCATGATCTCTTGCTCCGATCGCTTATTGCAAGCAAGCTTGCATATGCTCACTACGCTAATTATATATCATATTACATTTGTTTACAAGGAAAGATTAGCTTCGAATCAACCCAATATGTTGATATGCAAGCTCGGAGGCAACTCTTCCTCTGGGAGTTCGAAGGATCAGTCCGTTTTGAACCAGAAAGGGCTCATATACCTCTTCGATCGTTCCTACATCCTCACCAATAGTGGTAGCAACCGCTTCTATTCCTACAGGACCGCCACTAAATTTCTCAATCATTGTAACTAAAATCTCACGATCAATATGATCCAACCCCAGCTTGTCTACCTCCAGAAGATCAAGAGCAAAGCCGGCAACCTCTTTGGTTATCCTCCCATCATATTTCACCTGAGCAAAATCCCTTACTCTTTTTAATAAACGATTCGCCAGACGAGGCGTACCTCTGGAACGGCGAGCTAATTCCATAGCTCCCTCCTCATCAATCTCTACTTGGAAGACCTGAGCTGAACGTAGAATAATGCTCTTCAGATCTTCGA
This sequence comes from Herbinix sp., assembly GCA_029239365.1. Taxonomy (GTDB): domain Bacteria; phylum Bacillota; class Clostridia; order Lachnospirales; family Lachnospiraceae; genus Mobilitalea. Next base: position 6,024 of record JAQZBA010000161.1, read on the forward strand.
TAGTATAAAAGTCCAGACGGTTCACTACTCCAAAACGATCTCTGAGCGGCGGTGTCAGCATACCGGCTCTCGTCGTAGCACCAACCAGCGTAAACTTAGGCAGATCAATTCGAATTGATTTTGCAGTGGAACCCTTACCGATTACAATATCGATTGCATAATCCTCCATCGCAGGATAGAGCAACTCCTCGACCTGACGGTTCAAACGATGTATCTCATCCACGAATAAGACGTCTCCCTCGGATAGATTATTCAGAATCGCAGCCATCTCACCGGGCTTCTCAATTGCCGGACCGGAAGTGATCTTAATATTTACACCCATTTCGTTAGCGATGATACCCGCCAGAGTAGTCTTGCCGAGGCCGGGAGGGCCAAAGAACAGGACATGGTCCAGCACTTCCTTTCTCTGCTTTGCCGCCTCAATATAAACCTTCAGGTTATCCTTCACCTTGGTTTGCCCTATATAATCTGTCAAAAGTTGTGGGCGTAGAGATCCCTCCAATTTCTTGTCTTCCTCTGTTATTTCCGTTGTTATCACACGTTTTACCATTGTAAGCTCCATTCTGCATAATACCATAAATTATATCGTCAAGCATGTCCTTTACACTTTGGTTTCGCAAACACAAACTTCTGAGTGTGAATTATTCGCACTATTACATCTTCTTCAGACAAAGCTTCAGTAGCTCCTCCGAGGTCATGCTCTCAGTAATATCCACTTGATTTACTATCTTTAAGGCATCGGTAGCAGAATAACCCAGTACGGTCAATGCTTGGATCGCTTCATCGCGCATTCCAAAGACTCCGGATACCTCTCGCCGATCTGACTGGTTCTGTAGTCTCAACTCGAAGGCTGTCTCTAGTTTAAATTTATCCTTTAATTCAAGAATTAGCTTACCGGCTGTCTTGGCACCTATCCCGGGTGCCTTAGCAATTGATTTTGCATCCTCGGCTAGTACAGCAAATCGAATCTCATCCGCCGAAATCGCTGATAAGATGCCAAGCGCTCCTTTGGGTCCGATGCCATTCACTGTAATTAAAAGCTTAAACATCTCAAGGTCGTCTTTGGTCAGAAAACCAAAGAGGCCAATCGCATCTTCTCTTACATGAAGATAGGTATATAATTTTAATGTACTTCCTTTCGATGGAAGCTCCATGATCTGGGAAGCAGGTAGATGTACCTCATACCCGATATTACCAACCTCCAGAATCACATAGCTTTCTTTTATTTCAGCCAGTTCCCCTTTTAAGTATCCTATCATATGATAACCTTGCCTTTCCTACAACCTGCAAACTTAATGCAAGAAAATCAGAGATTTTCTCACTCTGCAGTCACAAATTTCTCACTTCCTCAGCACCTAATCGTTTGTACCTGTCTATGGAAGCTTCTCAAAATGTCCTCTTGCTATATTGAGTCTTCCTTCCTTCAGATAATTCAACACCTCATAGGCGGTAATGCCTAGCGCCTCCGATATCTGAAGCGCATTGCTGTTTGGATATTCCTTAAGATATGCTTCAATATCATCAAAATGATCACTGTCTAATTGCTTACAGTCATCACAGGAATAGGCTTTGAATCTGGAGCTAAAGACCTTATGACAATGTTTACATACATTTGTATACATCCTCACATCCCATCTAATCCATCGAGTTTTAGTCCCAATGGATTAATTCCTTTCCCTATAATCTAGATATAACACTGATGAATATCAGCTAAGCTTTTACATTAATGTTGAGAACAGATTTAGGAACTTCTGCTGAATCTTCAATATCAACGGACGGTTCCTCCATTCCTCATAGGTTACCTCTTTGCACTGTTCCATTGTTTTGAGCAAATCCTCTTTCACTATACCAACCGCTGCTTTATCACAAAACCATACACCACATTCATAGTGCAAATGGAAGCTACGGTAGTCCATATTGATGGTGCCTACAATACCGCAATCCTCATTGATAATTGTCTTAGCATGGATAAAGCCGGGAGTATATTCAAAAATTCTGACGCCTCCCTCAAGCAACCTTCCGTAATTATAATTGGTAAGTATCTTGACATTCTTCTTGTCCGGAATAAAAGGAGTAATAATTCTTACATCAATTCCGCTGTCCGCTGCCATTACCAGTGCTTCCCTCATATCATCTTCAATTATAAGGTATGGCGTAGTAATGTACAATATCTTCTTGGCGTAATAAATCATCTGTTTATACATGTTTTCAACCGGATTTCTTGGGTTATTCGCCGGTCCATCGGAGAACACCTGGCAGAAAACATCATTTTCAGGAAATTGCTTTGTGGGTCGATAAGGATTATAATCGATCGGAGCACCGGTCGAGCATACCTCCCACATCTGCAGGAAGGTTACTGTGAGACCCCATACCGCATCACCCTCTACTCGAATTGCATTGTCCTTCCATACACCGAAACGGTGTACCAGGTTCACGTACTCGTCTGCCAGGTTAATACCTCCGGTAAACCCGACATTACCGTCGACTACGATAATCTTCTGATGAGATCG
>JAQZBA010000162.1 GCA_029239365.1 Herbinix sp.
GATGAGTAGTTATTAATTGGGTTTCAGGGATACGAATGTTGGAAACATCGTTTGCTTCCAACATTTTTTATTCTATTTTTGTGAATAATTCATAAGCTTTATAGTTATTTTGGTGATAAAACCGGTTGCGATATGTTAATATATTATAATTGCTTACGCTATTCATCTTATAACGGGCAATGATAACAAATAATTAACTTAAATGAAAGAAAGAATAGATAGAGAGGATGATTATTATGGCGATCAGAAATATCAGAGAAGTAGGAGACAAAGTTCTGAATAAAGTGGCAAAGGAAATAAAAGATGTAGACAGAAAGCTTCTGACCTTAATAGATGATATGCTGGATACGATGTATGATGCCAGTGGTGTCGGACTAGCTGCACCTCAGGTAGGAATATTAAAGCGTCTGGTTGTAATCGATGTATCCGAAGAGGGTAATGAACCGATTATTTTGATTAACCCGGAGATTATTGAAATAGATGGCGAGCAGATCGGTGATGAGGGCTGTTTAAGTGTACCCGGCAAAGTCGGAACTGTGAGCAGACCTAATTTTGTTAAGGTAAAGGCGTTGAACGAGAAGATGGAAGAATTCACAATGGAGGGCACCGGATTATTAGCAAGAGCGTTCTGCCATGAGATTGATCATTTGGATGGTAAGCTCTATGTGGATCAGACCATTGGTGAATTGCGTGATGTGGCCGTTACCGAAGAGGTACAATAAGCCTTTTACTCAGGCATTTGGAAAGGACCTAGCTAAATGAAGATAATATTCATGGGAACGCCGGATTTTGCGGCAGTGACTTTAGACAAACTAATTGCTTCAAAGCACGAACTGATCGGTGTAGTAACCCAACCGGACAAGCAAAAGGGAAGAACGCAAGAAGTTAGCTTTTCTCCGGTGAAGGAGCTTGCAATTAAGCATAACATACCGGTATATCAGCCAATCAAGGTGAGGGAGCCGGAGTTTTTAGAGATGATTAAGGCTATGGCACCGGAAGTTATTGTAGTGGCGGCTTTTGGACAAATCTTACCAAAGGCATTGTTAGAGATTCCTCCCGGTGGATGTATCAATGTTCATGGCTCACTATTACCTAAATATCGCGGTGCTGCACCAATCCAATATTCAATCATTGATGGTGAGAGTGAGACTGGGATCACCATCATGTATATGGATGTGGGCATAGACACAGGAGATATGATATTACAAGCCAAGCTGCCAATCGCAGAAAATGAGACTGGTGGCAGCCTATTTGATAAAATGGCACATCTTGGAGCAGACTTATTATTAGAAGCTCTGGGACAATTAGAAGCCGGTACATCAGCAAGAATTGTACAGGACAATGAACTGGCATCCTATGTGAAGGTTCTCAACAAGGATATGGGCAAGATGGATTTCAGCCAGCCGGCAGTAAAGCTGGAACAGCTTATCCGAGGACTCAATCCTTGGCCAAGTGCATATACTTTTCTGGATGGAAAGACCTTAAAGCTATGGCAAGCAAATGTGGAACCTCAGAATAAGTCAAATACTCGACCGGGTGAAGTGGTAGAGCTTCGAAAGGATTCCTTCGTAGTTGCAACAGGAGATGGCAATCTGGTCATCCGAGAATTACAACTGGAAGGTAAGAAAAGAATGATGGCTGATGCCTTTTTAAGAGGTTATCCGATCGCAATCGGAACGATCCTAGGTTTATAGACTGAAAGGAGGATATTATGGGTTTTTATCCTTATAATGATTCAACGATTATCTTAGTACTAATCGGCGTTGTGATATCTTTACTGGCATCGGCCAGGGTAAAAACTACCTTCGCAAAGTATTCCGGAGTGAGGAGTATGTCCGGAATTACAGGAGCGCAGGCAGCTGAAAGACTACTACAGGCCTCCGGTATCATGGATGTGCATATAGAACAGGTATCCGGTCATCTGAGTGATCATTATGATCCAAGAAGTAAGGTGCTTCGGTTATCTGATTCGGTTTATCATTCAAATTCTCTTGCGGCAATCGGCGTTGCTGCGCATGAATGCGGACATGCAATTCAACATGAGAATTCCTACCTTCCCTTGAAAATCAGAGGTGCCTTAGTGCCTGTTGCCAAATTTGGTTCTATGGCTGCCTGGCCGCTCATTCTGATCGGCTTGTTCATAGGAGGCTTGGGGTCTCTGATTGACATAGGAATTATATTATTCTCAATGGCTGTCTTATTCCAAATAGTAACATTACCTGTAGAATTCAATGCCTCGAAAAGAGCGATTGCAAGACTCTCGGAGACAGGAATATTATACGGGGATGAGCTAAGACAATCGAAGAAGGTACTGGATGCTGCTGCACTTACCTATGTAGCCGCGGCGGCAGCTACTATTTTGCAGCTACTCCGATTAATTATTCTATTTGGTGGAGGAAGAAGACGTGACTAATCAAACCAATGCAAGAGAAATTGTTTTGGATATGCTCCTGGAGGTCTTGGAAGGAGATAAGTATAGTCATACGGTTCTAAACCAAATTTTAAAAAAATATCAGCACTTAGAAAAGCAGGATCGTGCCTTTATCACACGGATTTTTCATGGAACTGTGAAGCGTTATCTGACCTTGGATTATATCATCAATCAATATGCTTCTCTGCCTGTATCGAAGATGAAGCCTTATATCCGTAATTTACTGCGTATGAGCATATATCAGCTGATGTATATGAATCAGGTTCCGGTATCAGCAGTATGTAACGAAGCGGTGAAGCTTATCAAGAAAAGCAGTTTTACTAAATTATCAGGCTTTGTGAACGGAGTTCTTCGTAACATAGCCAGAGATAGTGAGAATATAAAATACCCTGATCCGAACAAATCAATCGTGACGTATCTGGAAGTTGTCTACTCTACCCCAAGATGGTTGGTTGAGGAATTGCTCAGCCAGTATTCCTCAGAAATTGTAGAGACTATGCTTGCTGCTTCTCTGAAGGAGAAGGAGACTACCATTCGATGTAACAAAATGAAGATCACTCCTCAGGAACTCAAAGTTAAACTGGAGCAAGAGGGTGTTACGGTGGAAGTAAGTGATTATCTTGATTATGCGTTTAAGATTAAGGATTATGATTATCTGGAGAAGCTATCGTCATTTCGTGAAGGACTCTTTGCGATACAGGATGTCAGCTCTATGCTGGTGTGTGAGGTGGCAGCGATCACTTCAGAGGATTTTGTAGTAGATGTTTGTTCTGCTCCCGGCGGAAAAGCCTTACATGCGGCTCAAACAGCAAGAAAGGTATCGGCAAGGGATCTGACTGAATATAAGATAAACTTAATTAATGATAACATGAATCGTTTGGGAGTTACTAATATTGAAGTCAAGGTTTGGGATGCAACAGAACTGGATGAGGAGATAATCGCACAAGCGGATGTAGTAATTGCAGACCTTCCCTGTAGCGGATTGGGAGTATTAGGTAAGAAATCCGATATAAAATACAAGTTGACACAAAATCAACATAAAGAGCTGATAAAATTACAAAGGGTAATTTTGGATAATGCGTCAAAATACGTAAAAAAAGACGGGAGACTTATCTTCAGTACCTGTACCGTGTATCAGGGAGAGAATACGGAGAACCGAAATTGGTTCCTGCAAAATTATGACTTTGAAGAAGAAAGCCTTGATGCGTATCTACCAAAGGTGCTTCATTCGGATACTACAAAAGAGGGTTACTTACAGCTGCTTCAAGGCATTCATAATACGGACGGATTTTTTATCGCCAGATTTCGTAAAAAATAAAGAACAATAGACATTATTATTAAATTTTAATCATAGTCATTATTTTATTATGATATTTGAAGTGTGTTGTCAGATTCATTCGTTTATTATATTGGATGTATTTTGTTGGAATAGGATGTATATGAAGGTATCAGATGTGTTTGATCAAATAGCATGGATCTGATTCGTTTGAATGTTTTGATAGATGCTACTGGAATTTATATAGAATAGGAAAGATCATGGAACAATTAGATTTAAAATCGTTATATTATACTGAGCTTGAGAAAGCTTTAAAGGAGCTGGGACTTCCGGCTTTTCGCACAAAGCAGATCTATGAATGGCTGCATGTTAAGCTGGTTAGCAGCTACGACGAGATGACGAATCTCTCCAAGGACCTTCGTGCCAAGCTTAGTGAAGCTTACCCGATGATATCACTTACTGTGGTAGATTCCCTTCATTCTGAGACGGATGGAACGATTAAGTATTTATTTCGTCTAAAGGATGATAGAGTAATTGAAAGTGTGCTTATGAAATACCATCATGGCAATAGTGTGTGTATCTCTTCTCAGGTTGGTTGCAGGATGGGATGTAAGTTCTGTGCGTCGACCATCGGAGGCAAGGAACGGGATCTGCTTCCTTCTGAGATGTTAGACCAGATCTATCGAATTCAAGCACTGACTGGTGAGAGGGTATCCAATGTCGTAGTTATGGGAACCGGAGAGCCACTTGATAATTATGAAAACCTAATTCGTTTTCTGCGAATATTAACGGATGAACAAGGACTTAACATAAGTGCCAGAAATATCACCGTATCTACCTGTGGTATCCCGGATAAAATCAGGGAGCTGGCAAAGGAGGATATTGCCATTACCTTGGCGCTGTCTTTACATGCACCGAATAATGAGATCCGAAAGCAGATGATGCCGGTTGCTACGAAATACGAATTATCAGAAGTTTTAGCTGCATTCCGTTATTATTACGATGAAACCGGAAGAAGACTTACTTTTGAATATAGCCTGGTAGACGGGGTAAATGATGAGGAAGAGCATGCAAAAGAGTTGTGCCGATTAATCAAGGGCTTCAATTGCCATGTGAACCTAATACCGGTAAACCCGATAAAAGAACGTGATTACAAGAAATCAGAAAACAAAAAAATACAAAATTTCAAAAATATACTTGAAAAAAACAGAATTAATGTTACTATTAGAAGAGAAATGGGCGCAGATATTGATGCTGCTTGTGGGCAATTAAGAAAGAGCTATATAGATAAGAATAGCAATGAAAATTGCCATAACTAGGAGGTGCAGGCTTGAAAGCATTTTCGATAACTGATATTGGAGAGCGACGGAGGATAAACCAGGATTACGTCTTTTGCAGTGAAAATGCCATCGGAATACTACCGAATTTATTTATCGTAGCAGATGGTATGGGAGGACATAATGCCGGTGATTATGCTTCAAGATACTGTGTTGAGTTTTTTAAGCAGAAGATTGAGGAAAATGAGACCCTGTCTCCGATAGCCTTAATTGAAGCTGCAATTAGGGAAACTAATATAGCACTGCGAAATAAAGCGCAGGAGCAAACCGAGTTAGAAGGTATGGGAACCACGTTAGTTACGGCAACCATATTCGATAAAGAAATGTATGTTGCCAATGTAGGTGACAGCAGACTATATGTCATTGGAAAAGAAATAAAGCAAGTTACTGAAGACCACAGCTTAGTCGAAGCCATGGTGAAGACAGGAGAGCTTAATCGGTGCGAGGCAAGAGTTCACCCGAATAAGAACATAATCACTAGAGCAATCGGTGCCAATATAACTGTGGAACCTGATTTTTTTGAAGTTAACTTAGAAGTAGGAGATACTGTACTTATGTGCTCGGACGGTCTGACGAATATGTTGGAGGACGAGACAATTGAAAGGATCATCAGAGAAAATGAGGATCCTGAGGTGGCCGCTGAGACCTTAGTAAAATGCGCAAACGAAAATGGCGGTAAAGACAATATTGCAATTATTATTATTAAAGTATGAAAACGAGGTGATCTTATATGTTAAAACCCGGTATGATTATCAGTGATCGTTATGAAATTATTGATAAAGTAGGATCCGGTGGAATGGCTGATGTATATAAGGCCAGAGACCAAAGACTTAATAGATTCGTGGCGATAAAGGTATTAAAGCCGGAATATTCAAGCGATAAAAGCTTTGTGAATAAATTCAGAGCAGAAGCTCAATCTGCTGCAGGCTTATCCCATCCGAATATCGTGAATGTATACGATGTTGGGGATGACAGTGGCTTACATTATATCGTGATGGAATTAGTAGAAGGTATTACTCTGAAACGTTTTATTGAACGTAAGGGTAAGCTTGAGGTGAAGGAAGCTGTCGGTATTGGTATCCAGATTTCGCAGGGTATGGAAGCAGCACATGATAATCATATAATTCATAGAGATATTAAGCCACAGAACATAATTATATCCAGAGATGGTAAGGTGAAGGTGACTGATTTTGGTATTGCGAAGGCAACCAATTCTAATACAATTACCTCCAATGCTATGGGCTCTGTACATTATCTGTCTCCGGAGCAGGCAAGAGGAGGATACAGCGATGAGAAAAGCGATATCTATTCCTTAGGTGTTACTTTATATGAGATGCTTTCCGGCAAGGTTCCCTTCGCAGGGGATAACACGGTGTCAGTAGCACTTCTTCATATTCAGGGAGAAGCGATGCCACTTAGGGAGCTGGATCCCGAGATACCGGTCAGTATAGATAAGATTGTTCAAAAGTGTATGCAAAAGCGTCCGGAGAGAAGATATCATTCTGCTTCGGAGTTGATTTCAGATTTAAAGAGAGCGATATCGAATCCTGACGGTGATTTTGTGCAGATTCCTGCTTTTGTATCCAGTGATTCACCTACGATTAATATTTCTGATGATTTAGAAAAGATTAAAAATGGAGCATATCTTGACGATGACTTACGTGATACCAGGAATCTTCAGATGAAGAATCTGACAGAGGATGAGGATGAGGAACTGGATACTGTAGATTCTAAGGTTGAGAAGTTCTTCTTAGTTGGTAGTATCGTAACGATTGTAATTCTTGCAATTGTAATAATCGTATCTGTAGTTTGGTTTTTATCCAGAACAAAGGATAATACACCGGGGGATTCTCAGAATCAAGTTACCTTATCCCCTTCTCCTTCAGCAACAGATGGCCCAACAGAACCTGCAACCGGTGTGATGTATACGGTTCCCGATGTAATCGGTCTTACCCAGGATGATGCAGAAAGTTCCATTAAAGCGAAGGCAGCAAATGCATTTGTTAAATTTACAGAGGAGTATTCTGATACCATCGAAGCGGGAAGAGTCATGGCTCAATATCCGCAGGCAGGTAATGAGGTAGAAGAAACTTCAATTGTTATACTGACAGTCAGCTTAGGACCGGAATCCTTTGAGATACCGAATGTATATGGGCTGACAGAAGAACAGGCAGATAAGAAGCTGAATGAATTAGGTTTAAAACTGTTTCATGAATATGTTGCAAGTGATGAAATTGAAGCAGGGCGTGTTGTTTCTACCAACCCAGAGCGTCAGACCTTGGCGGTTAGCGGGGATACTATAACTATTGTTGTAAGTACAGGTTCAGAGAATACCCAGGCTGTCGTTCCTAACTTGATTGGTCTTACCGAAAAGGAAGCTACCGCTGCCTTAAGTAATGTAGGGTTAGTGAAGGGTACAGTATCCTTTGCAAGCTCTGACACTTATGAGAAAGGTAAAGTAACTTATCAAAGCAACACCTCAGGTCAGAAGGTTGATTCCGGTACCGTGATTGATATTATAGTAAGCTCCGGAGCAAGCAATACCGGTGGTACTACAATGTATTCCGGACAGGTTACGATTGATGTGAATCCGTTTGAGCAAAATGGTCAAGACGAAGCGGAAATCATCTTAGAGATGGAGCAGGATGGAGAATTAACCAATATTTTTGAAGGATATCTATCCTTATTGGAATTCCCGTTAACCGTTTCGGATATAGTAAGTGATAGTTCAAGTGTCGGTACTGTAAAAATGTATGTTGATGGAGATGAGTTTACTGTGTCTGGTGATACAGAGACGACTTGGTCTGTAGAATTTTCAGCTGTGGAGGAATAGCTTGAAGGGAAAGATTATCAAAGGTATAGCAGGATTTTACTATGTCCATACACCAGAGAAGAATTCGGTTTATGAATGTAAAGCGAAGGGTATATTCCGTAATCAGAATATCAAGCCTCTTGTTGGGGATGATGTAGAAATTGATACCGAGGATCAACCGGAGGGCAAGGGTACCATTGTTCAGATTTTACCAAGACAAAATGAATTAATACGGCCTGCTGTTGCAAATGTAGAACAAGCAATGGTGATATTTGCAGCGGCAGAGCCTGATCCTAACCTGAATCTGTTGGATCGTTTTTTGATTATGATGCAGAAGCAGAAGGTGAATGTGATTGTATGCTTTAACAAGATGGATATCGTATCCGAGGGTGAGATTGCTCTGCTTCGTGAGACCTATCTTCGATGTGGTTATGACGTCATATTTACCAGTATGTTACAAAGAGAAGGAATATCGATGTTGTATGATAAACTTAAAGGTAAGACTACCGTACTTGCCGGTCCTTCCGGAGTAGGTAAGTCTACCTTTATTAATCTTGTTCAGCCCAATGTCATAATGGAAATAGGTGAAGTGAGCGAGAAGATAAAGAGAGGAAAGCATACTACAAGACATTCGGAACTGATTAATGTGGAAAAAGATACGTATATTAT
>JAQZBA010000163.1 GCA_029239365.1 Herbinix sp.
TCGCAATCTCATAGTGGTTGACATTCAGATTATGGAGCAGATAATAATCAAAGTAATCAACGCCACATTTCTCTAATTGTTCCTGAAAGATCCGTTCCTGATCCTCCTTGGTCTTTAATAGCATGGTAGGAAGCTTCGTAGCTACTGTAAAGCTGTCTCTCTTATGACGTTTCACTAATGCTTCACGAAGTGCTATCTCACTCTTACCCATGTGATACATATATGCAGTATCAAAATAGGTAAAGCCCTTCTCCAAAAATGTATCCACCATAGAGTTCAGGGCAATAGTGTCAATACTCGCTGAATCCTCCTTATTTAATAAAGGTAAACGCATAAAACCAAATCCTAAATTGTTCATTCTGTAACCCTCCTGTTATATATTAATCTTTTCTTCTTAGATCACCCTAAAAGTTTTCCATTTACCTCTCTTAAACCTTATGAGGAATATGATTGAACGAAAGCTCCAATCGATGCACATAGCAATCCATACACCGATAACTCCTAGCCGGAAGATCACGCCTAATATATAAGCAAAGGTTAGCCGGAAAAAGAACATGGAACCGATGGCAATGTACATGGTAAAGCGCACATCTCCTGCTGCACGAAGTCCATTGGACAGGGTAAAGGAGACCGGCCACAGAAAGATTGCAACTATGTTATGGATCACAACCAGAATATAGGTCAGTCGGCTAGCCTCGGGAGATATGGTATATAGGCTAAGTATCCAGGGCAGCAATATGATCTCTAGTATACAGATCACTGTCGTTACCAGATAAGTAAGCTTCAATATCTTCATGGTGTAATAGGCGGCTTGCTCGTAATCTCCTGCTCCTACACATTGGCCTACTACAGTGACGATGGCAAGATTTGTTGCGCAGGCAAAGCTGATTGCCATCATAACCAAGCTGTTGGTAACTCCATTGGCCGTAATCTGGGCAGTTCCGAATAAGGCGATGATACTAATCAGAAGAACGCGTCCTAGCTGAACAAGTCCATTTTCGATACCATTTGGTACTGCAATCCTCAATATCTTTCCGATCAACTCTTTCCTCCAGCTGAATATTTCGGAGAAGCGAATATAGATTTCATTCCCCTTATTCAGAGCTAATATCATCATAATACATGCAGCAATCACTCTAGCTAAGAGATTTGCGAGACCTACGCCAACCACACCTCCATGAAAACCAAAGATAGCGACGGCAATCCCTATCACATTAGTTACATTCATTACGATTGAGACCAGCATCGCGATCTTTGAATTACCCATGGAGCGAAATAAAGCAGCTCCGGAATTGTACACTGCTAGAAAGGGATAGGATAAGCCGGATAGTAGGAAATAAGTAATTGCTGAAGCCATAACATCAGCATCGATATTACCGAAAAGAAGCTTCAGCATCGGCTCCTTGAATAAAATTACGGCTATGGTTATGCCTATGGAAATGATTGCCGTAATAGTAATCAGCTGACTTGCAGCTTTATTGGCCTGTTCTTTCGCACCACCACCGATATACTGGGAGACGACAACCGCACCTCCCGTCGCTAAGGCTGCTAATACATTAATCATCAGCATATTGATCATATCCACCAGAGAAACACTGGAAATGGCCGCTTCTCCCGCATAGGACAACATCATAGTCGCGATAATTCCCACAGTAATCAGTAAAATTTGATCCATGAATAACGGTAATATTAATTTTCTTAAGGCACGGTTAGAGAACATGGGCCCCTCAACTTTCTTTGGTTTTCTTTTCATGATAATAGTATCAAATTCGTTAGTAACTATAACTTGACTATAGTCTAGCATCTGGAGTTAACTCCAAGTCAATAATTTTTTATGTTTTCGTTCAATTTTCGCTTCGATTTTCATTCTAATTGTTGTAATTGAATGTGAAAATTAATATTAATTGCCAAAAAATATGAAAACAATATTAGGTTGCAGGCTAAAAATTTACTGCTTTTTGACCTCAATACCTGAAAGTTCATCAATAGTCATTAAAAGGCAGTATTAATTCCAAAGTTTTAATAGTGCTTAAATTAACGATATCCTCTATAATGAACCCATCAATGCAAATACGGGTTAGGACACTCTCCTGCCTAATTGATCTCTATGTAACTCGTTCCTATCTATTATTAGATCACATTTATAAGGAGGCAATCTGATGAAAAAGATGCGACTACTTTTTTCATTCATGCTAATTATTAGTATGGCAACTCTATCCATCCTTCCCTTTACAAAAGATAGTTCAGCGCAAGCTGCTAGTGGAATATATCTAAATGAAACCGATCTAACCCTCGAGGTGGATCATTATAAGACACTCCGTGTTGGTGGCACTTCAAGTAAGGCATCTTGGAATACCAGTGATAGTCGGGTAGCATCTGTATCCGCTAGTGGTAAGGTATTTGCCAAAGCCCCCGGTTCTGCAACCATAACTGCTACTGTTAACGGTCAGAGACTTAGATGCAAGGTTAATGTTATCTTCATGAAGGAAAATATAACCCTTATCAAAAATCAGTCCACTACCTTAACTGTCTTAGGTGCAAAGGGTGAGGTGGCTTACTCCTCGAATAACCCCTCTGTTGTATCTGTAACAGACAGCGGTAAGCTTACAGCTAAGGCAACCGGAATCGCAACAATTACAGCTACCGTGGACGGCAAGGAGATAACCAGTAAAGTATCCGTCATCGGAATGAACCATAATGCAATTGTTCTTGAACTGAACGGCTGGTCCGGTTTCATCAAGACTTTGAAGGTTAACAATGCTTCCAGTACTGTTAAATGGTCTTCCAGTAACAATGCTATCGCTACTGTAGCGAAAGACGGCCGAGTTAGAGCTCAGGGAGCCGGAACCGCTACGATTACTGCTACTGTAGATGGTAAAAAGCTAACCACTTCTGTCAAAGTTCTTAAGGCAAGCACCAAGGAATTCACCTTAAGTAAGAATGACACGAAGACTCTTAAGATCTTCGGTACGGACAGTAAAATCACTTGGGATTCAAATAAGAAGTCTGTAGCAACAGTATCTGCAGACGGAACAGTTACTCCGGTATCTATGGGAACTGCTTCTATCCTCGCTTTTGTCGATGGTAGAAAGGTAACGATTACAGTTACTGTTGTTAATTAATATAAGGATGAGCAAGCAGCTATACTGCGGCTAATGTAATAAATAAGATAGGAGCTTCAAGATTAAGCGATGGTACGATACCCCCTCGTGGGAAATCGTTCCGGCTTGTCCTGAGCTCCTATCTTTTTATATCTACTAGATAAATTTATGACTATAGTGTATTCCTATCAATTATTCAATCGTGATAATCCAATCATTTAAGTTTTATATCCAATGTATCATTTTCTGTCTTCTATCATCCTTAATTATTATATCCTTTGCGGAATATCCTCCTATATCCGATATAATGCATAATCCTGCAGCTCCCGCTTGAAGCCAACCGCTGCGAGAGCGTCAATTGCCTCAGTTGGATATTCCTTAACTATCAGTCGATTGTGGTCAGCAAAGATTCTATGTCTGGCATAATCCTGTGCAAAGACTCGTAAGGCTTCAGACAGATGCTGTTCTTCGAAGATACGAAGAAGCTTTCCCTGGCGTTCGAATACCGCAATAGGGATACCTTCCCTCAGTGCCACAGCTGTTCCGGGAACATTCATGAAGGCTCTGTCTGTCCTGTGAGGAAGACTCTTACCCCACTGCTGCGCCGGATCGACGGCATTCAACCAGATAACCTCATTGTTCGGCTGCTCCAGTGCTGCCATCATAGCTGTAAAATCCTTATCTTTGATAAACTGAACCCCGGATAATCCCTCAATAAAGTATCCACGTCGAACCCTTCCTGTATATTCCCAAACACGTAAGGTCTCTAATGCCTGAGCCCAAGACAAACCCTGGCAGGTCTCCCTGCATAGGATAACAACTCGGTCAAAGCATCTATCTAGTCGCTCCTCTATCGTAAGAGCTTTCAGGGGATGGGTAATCTCCCATCGTCCGGTGGACATCGCTTTCGCACGGGCAGATACCCGCTGTTTCACAGTAGCCTTATTCAGTTTCTCCCTATTCAACCATTGACGAACCGGCATGAAGCTGTCGGCACATACCAATCCCTTCTCTGCCAGACCGAGTAAGGTATCATAAGGAGATTCACCCTCCAGTAAGCCGGTAAGACGTTGCATAAAGCTGGCTCCTCGCCTGAATAAAGCTTCATATAGAATCTTCTCATTCGCCTCAAGCTCTTGCCCTACTTCAGACAGATCAGCTTCCCAATCAATATCCTCATAACGATGAAAACTAAGACCTTCTTCTCCCTGTAGCTTCCAGAAGAGGTTACCTCCTGCCAGTAAGGTATCTAAAAGTTCAGAACGATACCTTGTAACTCTGGCCGGCAGCAGAACATTCTCCCAGAGTATCGTAGGATAAGTCAGATCAGCAAATTGCTTTAAGAAGGCTTCTAATTGGTCTGCCGGTGCAGCCGCCATATAGTTTCGACTTGCAACAAGGGCTGCATACCGCTGTGCTGGTAACGTATTGATCTGGGCTCTTCTACTGCGGATGGTCTCTTTTCTGGCACGGTCATAGAGCTCGGCATGATAATAGTAACCGTCACTTTCGATTGCATCACCCTGCTTACATAATTCCTTCAGTAAGACACTTATAATCTCCTTATTCCAGTAATACCGGTCACTGACCAGTTCAATGGATTGTGGTCCGCGATAACGTAACAATCGCAGTATCAACTGCTTTCTGGCGATCGAATCCGCATCGATGATCGCAGCTTGATATCGATCCATGTGTTCTGTTGCAATCCATAAGCCCGGTTCGATATAGCTTGCCTGTCCACGCCTAGCCAGAATTTCCAACCATTCAATCGGTACCTCAAGTTCACCGGCGATCAGGTCCCCTTCGATCATCAATAAGGAATGTAATTGCTTCTCATCCTCCGGCAAGCGCTTTCGTTCTGATACTTTGGCCAGATGTGCTACTTCCGGTGTAATTAGCTTCGCCTCCTTTAGGGCTTCTTCGGTGGAACGATGAATCCCCATCGGTGTTGGTGAATAATCATACATATTGGCTGCTTCCGTCTGTTGCCTGAGTAAGAAGGACATAGGCGACGGGGTATCAAGAAAGAGCTCACAGATACGAATATTACCGGAGCGAATGCCATTTAACACATATTCTAAGCCCGGCAGGTCCCAATAATCCTCTAAGCATTCCCGCTTAGTCTCTCTAATCAAGGGATGATTATCATATTTCATCAGAGAATCAAGCATCTCTGCGCTTCGCATGCGTTGAACCCATAAGGGCTGGCGACCTGCTTTACGCACCCCCATCATCAAGGCATGCGCTGTATTATAGCGGAAATTCATATTGAATAAAGGTGTCACCGGAAGAACTGCTTCCAGGATAGGTCTTGCCTCCTCCGGTCGTAGTTCCAGTAATAAGCCTTCCGGAATGGCTTCCTCCCCATAGGGGAACAGTAAAAAGCCGTCATCATCTTCTACATAACTGATGTTGGCATGAGTACTTTGCTTTGCCGCTTCCAGGGTAAGAATCGCAAGTGGCGAATTAATCTGCTTACCAAAGATGGAATGAACCATCATCTGTTGGTTGCCTGTCTCATCGCGAAAATGCTCTATGAGTATCGTACGATCATCCGGTAAGATACCGGTTGACGCTAATTGTCGCTTGATAAAATCTTCCGCACCGGCAGCAGCCGTATCATCAAGTCCCAGCTCACTCAGCTCTGTATTCAACGTTCCTATCTCATTCGCAATAGTTAACCTTCGAAGTATCGCTCCGAAAGCAATTCCGGTCTGCAGTCTGCGTCCCTTCATCTCGCCCTTCCAGAAGGGTAGTCTTGCTCCATAGATAGCGGATTGAACAACTTCTACTGTATCCTTCTGTATCTTCGTAATCTGCCACGCAAAGGTACCTAGTAGAAAGCGGTCACCCACCCTGGATTCAAAGATGAATTCCTCATCCAGCTCACCCAGCTTGACTCCAGTCTCCGTCTTCACAGTATATAAGCCTTTATCCGGAATGGTACCACCTGCAGAGACCGCCAGCATACGGCTATAAGGATCTCCATCCACCCGTTGATTAATGCGGTCATATAGAATACGGGGGCGTACCGGAATGTTACGCTCATGCTCATAATCCCCGGCTAACATACAGAGTACATCCTTCACATCCTCCCTGGTTACCTCACGAAACGGATAGGCTCTAGGTAACAGCTCCATTACCTCGTCAAGCTCATATCCGTCGCCCGTGGCCATCGAGACCAGGTGCTGCGCTAGAACGTCCAGACATAATCGGGGAGGATTGGAATATTCTACTCCACCATTTCTTGCTACTTCTGCTGTAAGTCCACTATATAAAGCTTCCGAGGCTGTTCGAGGAAAGATATGCATCACACTGGTCCGGTTGGGGTTATGACCGGCACGTCCAAGTCGCTGCATCGTGCTGGAGATGGATCTCGGGCACCCAATCTGAAATACCTGTTCAATATCTCCCACGTCAATGCCAAGCTCCATCGAAGACGTTGCACACAGCATTCGAAGGGATCCGCTTCGCAGCGCATTCTCTACCTCGAAGCGTTGCTCCTTGGATAAGCTTCCATGATGAGTTCTTGCAAAGCCCTCACCGGCAATCAAATTCACATAATATGCTAGCTTCTCAGCATAAGCCCTGCCTTCTACGAAGGCAATGATACTCTTTGACGTCTTGCAATGAGCATGGACTGCTCTGGCAACCTCCTGCCATACCGTATCCTTAATACCGCTTCTCCTATCGGGAAGCGGACTGGTTACTTCGATCATCATGTTCTTATGCATCTTCGGAGCCACAATCGTTACCTGATCCGGAGACAGATACTCAGCTGCCCGAATTAAAGGTTCTATCGTCGCAGATAGACCGATTCGCTGTAGAGGCTCCTGACATAGCTTGTCCAGTCTGGCAATGGATAACATCAGATGCGCTCCACGCTTAGAATCAATCAGGGCATGAAGTTCATCAATGATGATTGTTTTTGCAGTCATCAAGATCGATTGTCCTGATTTACTTGTCAGCATCAGATAGAGGGATTCCGGTGTTGTAATCAGAATATGGGGGGGCTTCTTAATCATTTGCCTTCGCTCACTTTGTGTCGTATCACCGGTACGGATCGCAACATGGAGTGCAGGAGGCTCCTGTTGAGTAAAGTTACCTGAAGCAAGCTCCTCCTCATAGATTCCCTCCAAGGGTCTTTTCAAGTTCTCCCTGATATCTCCGGCAAGGGATTTGAGTGGAGATACATAGATTAATTGGAGCTCCTGCTTCAAGGAACCTTCCCTAGCCTCTGTCTTCAAACGGTCAATGAATACTAAGAACGCGGATAAGGTTTTACCTGTACCGGTTGGAGCCGATACCAGGGTATGACTGCTCGCAGCAATCGCCGGCCAGGACTCCTCTTGAACCTGTGTCGGAGCACCGAGCGTACGACTGAACCAGTTCGCAGTATATGGATGAAACATAGTTAGAGAATTCACCTTACAGAGCTCCTTTCTAAGCAACAATTATTGATAACTCAACTCATACTTATTCATGTCCAGTCAGTCTATTCATTGTGATTTCCTATTGATTTTATAGTAACATTTAACAAAACAATTATGAATTGATCTGCACTGTTGATAATTATTGCAATTAAGTATTCTAATCAAAAAGTTTATTACTTTCTTGTATTATGAAATCAATATAGGCTAAAGCATCACTTCTTCTTTGGAATACTGAACTGTAATAAGACTTTTTGATATTTTTTCGTAATCTCATAGCCTCTTTAATAATCTTATGCCATCTTTGAGGGACAGTTCTTAATGCATATTCACCTGCTCCTACTTTTGATGTTATATCCCTTTCCAGGAAAGTAAAATATAGGCGAGAAACGCCCAAAACACCCCACTCAATCGTTTTTAGACTAATAGATAAACTTATATATCTTATGGAAGGAAACCTTCTGCAAGCAGCTGCCCAATTTTGCCAGTAAGTATTTATATTATCTTTCATTTTAGAAATTAAGATGTCAAAGTCGACTGTATAATTAAAATTCACAATTTCATTTCCTTTTACAGTGATACCATATTTTTTTAATACAAAAGCGTCTACCGAACTTGTATCAAACATCTTAATACCTTGAAACACTCCATCATTAAATCGAAGGCATGAGATTTCACCATTGCTTAAAGATACGATGTCATCCTTTAGTAAATACAATCCATCCATAATGGTTTTTTTGAATTTTCTTTGCAATGCACCATGGATTGTTTTCAAACTCTCTATCTCTGTCTCTGTTGCTTTTCTTTTTATAACTGCAATGAAGTCAATATCACTATTACCGTAGTCAAACGCTCCAAAGGAAACTGAGCCATAAATGTAGTAAGCCTCAAGGAATTTTGGCAATCTTGATTCGATTTCTTTAATATGCTCGTCCACTACCTCTTTCACTTTTTCAGGTATACATTTCATTTTTGATATCTCCTA
>JAQZBA010000164.1 GCA_029239365.1 Herbinix sp.
CATATATACCTCCCTTATGACTCCTTACTCATCAATAATCTGATGAAAGAATCCGACCTACGTATTCTTTCACGATATACGGTATTTGGTAAGTATACTCCTGTGCACAGTAGACTTCCAACAAAGTTACATTAACTACTGACTTCGTTCTCTTTATCTGAGTGTGAGTGTATTCTGACTTGATTTACCGGCTTCTGCCATACTTAGAATATAATTTTTGGTGAACAAAGATGGATCCGCAGCTTCCCATAGTTGATACCCTTTAGAAGCTAACACCTCGTTCCGGATGCTGTCTACAGTACCGGCGAAATAATTGCTGTTCAGCAAGCTCATAGTTTCCGCCATGAGATTTCTCTCCTCCTCTGTATAGCCGGTTACATCTGATAGGGACTCGTAGGCTCTATGCAAGGAAGCCTCGGAATAATAATCTTTGGAATACTTAGTGAAGTTAATTAAGTTCTTATCTTCTACCCCTGTCTCCTTCGCCCAGCCTTCTACATCCACCCGAGCCGTGCTATAGTCAAACCCCTTCGAGGCTTCGAATTCCAGAACCCCATACTGAACCGGATTGACACCTAGGGAGCTTGTAACAATATCATAGACCGGATTGTCATCCTCACTTGATTTAATATTCTGAACATGAATATGTCCACTCAAAACAAGATTTAGCCCGCTTTCCTTAAATACTTCTAAGGCTTCCTCCTGATTATCTAGGGTAAAGCCTTTATTAAGTATCTCACTGTGATCGAACAGGTTATGATGCATCACCGTTAGTATCCGAGCATTTTCTTTTTTTGCTTTCTCACTGCACTCTTTCATCCATAATAAAGTCTCGGAATCAATCTCTCCATTGGTCATGGGACTTCCGATTAGCTCATTAAAATCATAGATACTGGTATCCAACATTAACAGCCATAGATCCTTGGAGGGTGCAGTTAGATAGCTTAAAGAAGTTTTATCTCTGGAGATTGCTTCACTATAGCCAAAATCATGATAAATCTTCTCGAAATCCTCTGCACCAATCATGTCCGTTACATATTGTTCAGTACCCTGGAAGCCTCTTGCCCAGGGATTCAGAATATCATGATTACCCGGGATTACATAAATCTTGGTCCCTGCGGATTGTTCAATCGAAGCTAGCTTTTTGGCAAGCTCCAGATGACTTTCCTTCTCCCCATTATTAGTTAGATCACCACTGATAATTAGGACCTCCGGCTTCTCTTGAATTACATCCTTCACAAATGCATCTGTGATCTCGTCGATATAATGCAGTAACTTTCCATCGCTGGTGGACATATACTTCTGAAATGCCTCGCCATTATCATTCAGCTCTTTCGCCAAATAGTGAATATCGGAAGCAACGAATATCGTAATATCTTGGTCCGACTTTTTAGCCTGCTTGATGCCTGAACTACATCCTGTTGCCAATATGAGAAGAATGAATAATAGAGCGATGAACCATTTTTTATTTGTTGTCATATTTCACCTAATTCCTTCACAGCTTTTCGCGCATAGTAATGATCCGTCAATATTCCCTATCACAGGGCTTGTGTTAATACCTTATAAGAGGTTCGCATATCCTCCATAATATCATCGTCACTGGCATCTTGATCAATTAGAACTGTAGTACCTGGCTTCAACTGTGGCATACAGCCCAAAATATCTCGAACATCTAATGCTCCATCACCTAAGCAAGCAAAGATATCTCCATCGTGGCGGGTAGCAAAATCCTTCTTTAAATCTTTGAAATGTACTGAGCGAACATAATCCTTAACCTCAAGAAGATACGATACAGGGTCAACACCACCATATAGTACCCAGCCCACATCGATCTGTGCTCCTACTCCTGCTTCCTTACACTGCTCTAGTATAACAGACAAAATGGGTACCTGTCTCCCCTGATACTTCACCTTATTCTTTATCTCAGCTCCATTATTATGAATCCAGAGTTCAATATTATGCTCTCTCAACTGAATGGATAAGCGTCTGCAGTCTTCGGCAAATGTGATATAATCCTCTGTTATTGTCTCTTGATTACAATTCACTGCATAGGCACTAATCTTGTTCATCTTTGCTGTCTCAATCATCTTGTCCGCTACTTCGAATACATCCTCTGCAAAGACATGTACAGACGAGAGCTCGAGACCATATTGGTTCATAAGCTTAATATAAAAGGGCAATTCCTCCGGCTTCCATAGGTTCTCAGCCAGTCTCTCCATGAATTCATTACCACTTGATCTTGCCTTCTCAGCCATGACCCTAGGATCATCGAATAATACACAAGGTTCAATCTGATGATATCCAGCCTCCGCTAAGGTTTTAAAAAATTGCTCCGGATCCTTCTTGCAGTCTGACATACATCCAAATATCTGTACTCCAAATTCCATACTAATCACCATACCTTTCTTATCGTCTGTTAAATTTTGGGCTGCAGGCACAAAGTTGCGTGTGAAATATTTATTTTTCACTCTAACCCTATTATGCCTGCCCAAGGATAAGTTTGTGCCGAGGTCTTCACAGGCATAAACTTTTAGGTGTGAATTATTGCTTTTTAATAATTCACACTATTCCTTCTGATCGGTTTAATTTATATTAACCCTTTAAAAAATACAAATCACAGTACCTATCATAGGTTTATATTATTAGATACTGTTTTTTTATTATCACTCAACATATTCATTGATGTTCTATAAATAACTATATTATCATCCTATATCCTAGATATCAACCCGAACATCCCAAATTCAGGAATACTTACCGAAGAGTTACAAATACTAAGTATGTAATGCATTAACTTTAAAGGAGGTCCAATTATGTTCACTCCAAAACGTATCTTATTTGAAAAGAATACTCTGGAATATCCGATCGGCAAACACATTTATCAATCCTTTGTTACGAATAAAGAGATTGAAATCATCGAACTTCGAGGGAACAAGATCAAAGAAAATATCCCCGGTGATACGCTAGCACTTTTGTATCAGGAAGGAAAGAACACACTGGTCGTTGGTGCGAAGAAGGGGATGAGCTTTCAAACTTGCAAGCCTTCGGCTCATTATCAGCTTCCCTTGCTCTCCGGCTGTATCGGGCAATGCCAATATTGTTACTTGAATACCCATATGGGTGACAAACCCTATATGAGAATCAATGTAAATATTGATGAAATCCTATCTCAAGCACAGGCCTATATGAAGCAGAGGAACCCGGAGGTCACCATCTTTGAAGGTTCTGCAACCTCCGACCCGGTGCCGGTAGAACCATATTCCAACTTATTAAAGCATACCATTGAATTCTTCAGTAAGACTGAAGAAGGTAGGTTTCGCTTTGTCACGAAATATACTGATGTGGATACCTTACTAGCCCTTGACCATCGTGGGCATTCTGAGATTCGTTTCACCCTAAATACGAATCAGGTGATACGTGATTATGAAAGAAGAACTCCTTCTATGGAAAAGCGAATTGAGGCTGCCAAAAAAGTAATAAGCTGTGAGTATCCGACTGGATTTCTGATCGCTCCTGTATTCCTCTATGATGGTTGGAAAGAGGATTATCATCATTTACTCATCGCTCTGAATGATAGCCTCCCGGTGAAGATATCTTATCCGCTTACCTTTGAAATAATCTCCCATCGCTATACCCCTCAGGCGAAAAATATAATCAACGAGATTTTTCCCGATCATCAGCTTCCCATGAATGATGAGGATCGCAGCTACAAATACGGTCAGTTTGGGTACGGGAAATATATATATTCGAAGGAAAGCTTGAAGGAAATGGCTGACTTCTTCCGTGAGGATATCAGCACCATCTTCCAGGGAAGAGCGATAGATATCAAATATATTATATAAGGACTACAGATTAATTAGATCATTTTTATAGATAAGTGACCAATATCACTATTCATCAGATATTGGTCATCTATGTTAATTCTTAATCTACTTCTTTATTAATTTCTTTATTAATTTCTTTATTAATTTCTTTATTAATTTCTTTATTAATTTCTTAATTTACTTCTCAATTCCAATTCTAGCTTGAATTCCACTATCATACGGATGCTTGATCTTCTTAAGTTCAGTGATATAATGCGCATAATCAATCAATTCCGGTCTCGGATTCCTTCCGGTCAGGATAACTTCTAGATGATCCGGCTTATTCGCTAAGAAATCCAGCAAAATATTATGATCAATTAATTCCACATTATAAGCATCAAGTATTTCGTCCAGCACCAGCATTCGATAAACCTGTGAAATAGCCTTATCAATTACTGTCTTTAATAAACCATCATATACTTCTCTCGCCTTGATTTTCGTCTCCTGTGACATCTGAAAGAAGAAACCAAAGTCTACTTCGCTCACCATGTATTCTATATTATCTAGTTTCTTTAGTATATTCATCTCACTGGACTGATCGGCCTTTAAGAACTGGCTAAAGAGAACCTTCCTTCCGCTACCGGCACAACGAATACTAAGCCCAATCGCCGCCGTCGTCTTTCCCTTACCATCACCTTCATATATATGGACCAAACCCTTCATATCTTCTTCTCCGTTATCTAATAATCTAATGGAATAAACCCATTATAGTTTTCCTCAGTATAAGAACTTTCAACCATTGCTATTGGGGTTAATTCAATTATCTCATCTCTGTATTAGTGTTACTTATTCCTGATGATATTATATATCGAATCAGTACAAGTATCTACCTATTTATACCAAATACTGAATAACAATAGAATTTAATACTATATAGAGTAGTCTTAGTGACTTTGTCACATTGACACATGTAAATATGTCGGCGGTACCGCATATGTTAAGGTATAAATAATTTATTGGAGGCTCAATTATGAGTGACTTATCATCAAAATCCTGCGGAAGAGATAACAACTGTGATAACGGCTTTAGCCCAATTTTATTAATACTTTTACTTACAATGTGCGGAGGTAACAACGGTATCCTTGGTGGATGTGGTGGAAATAATGGGTTTGGTGGCTGCAACAATGGATTAGACGGAATCTTACCCCTCATCCTAATTCTTTCCTTATGTGGTGGTTCCTTTTAAGCATTATCGAATACAGACGATATGATATAATAATAGGCTATAAACATTCCTCACATCACTGTTCGTATTAATGTTCATCACGAACAAGAGTGTTGGAGGAAGTTTATAGCCTATCTTCATTCTTAAAGTGGATGGAACTATTCACTGATAAAGAACCATTCCGCCCTTTTCACTATAGCCTGTATTCCATAGCTCCTCTAAGGATAACCAATGAAAATTGCCATAAGTAGCTATTTTAACATGAAAATCATCACCCTGCTCTTCATAACCAATTACCATAAACCAATGCCAGACAAAATCTTTCATTTGCCAGCTCTTATGTCTTAAGAGTAGATAAGGAATCGGTTGATCATGATCAAGCTGCTGACGAATCACGGCTTTTGCATTATCTAAGGATTGCTCCCCCGAGAATTCTACCAGCTTTATTCCATTCTCTCTTACATTTGCTAAGTATTGCGAAAAACCTTCTATATATAGACTCAACTTATTGATTCCTTGCAATCTGGGACGTAGATAAGGCTTCATACTCATAGCAAATTTTACATATGCCTCCCTGTCTAGCTTGCGATAATCATATGGATACAAGTGCTCTCTGTTGCTATGTAAGGCTAGATAGATACAGCTATCACAAGCAGTTGCTGCTGCACATCCACCCAGCTTCATGATCGGATCACGGAACCAATCCTGATTACCGCCATAGGATTGGTCTATATTAAAGTAAGTTAGTTCTTTTCTCATATGCCCTCCTATTGAAAATGATCTATTTTCATCATTTCCTAATATAATATCACTTGGAGTTAGCTCAAAGTCAAATAAAATTTATATAAAGTGTATAAAATGTAATATAATGTAACTATATGAAATATTATTTGGGTGATGTAACCTCTAGATAATCTTGACAATAGTACCAACGGTTACAAGATTACTTAGTTCTATGACATCCTGATTATGCATACGTATGCAGCCATTGGATCTGTTATTTCCGATGGAGCTTGGGTTGTTAGTTCCATGGATTCCATAACTACCTCCAGGTGCTGTAATTCCAAGCCATCTGGAACCAAACGGTCCTCCCGGATTGATTGCTTTGTTTTTGATACGAAAGGTACCTATCGGTGTTGGAGTTGATGCTTTTCCAACGGCAACCGGATATGTTTTGTAGAGCACACCATTTTTATAAAGAGTTAAGGAATGTTGCTTGGTATTTATCGCGATGGAAAAAGTCTGGGACTCACTTAAGAACATAATATAACCGCATTTCATGCATGATTACTATCATTATATTATTCTAAGCAATTTAATTGCAACTATCGAAGTATTCAAATCAAAAAGACCGTCACAATTCTTAGTTCATACGGTGAAATCCTAATGAAACCTTCTGACTTATAACTTCTTGTTCTCCCAAACTTTTCTATACAAAACATAATGATTTTCATCATATTCCTTGCTATATTTTTTAAATAGTCTCTTTTCTACTTCCAATAATATAAAGCCATAAGCTTCCATGGACTTACAAGAGCTAACGTTATTTGCCCATGCTCCAGCATGTATTTCATCAACTTCTAATTGTTGAAAAGCATAATTATAAACTAACTTTCTAGCTTCAGTCGTATAACCCCTTCTCCAATATAGCTTAGAAATCCTTTGAGCTTCAGTTTGAATTAATCTTACATTATCTTTGACTAAAGGAACCCAAATCCAATACGTACCAATTATTTGATTGGTTTTTTTATCTATAACTGCCCACGCTATAATATTTTCATTTTCCTTATAATTCTGTAACAAAACTCTTATATCTTCCTTGCTTTCTGGTACAGTATTTCCAGTCCATAGATGCATATCAGGATCTTTCATTATATTAAACCATTCCTCCGAATCCCCATCTGATATGATTTCTCTTAGCAAAATTCTTTCGCCATGCATTTCAGGAACATAGTTCATATTTACTTCTCCTTTGTTTCTTAATCTTACATTTACTGATAGTGCTCTTATACATTAGTTAATAAAATTTCATTCATAAATCTATTGACTTCTATTAGCAAGGTTCAAGTTTACATAATATTATTATATCTACTATTCACAATAGGATTAATACTATTCCTTCGATATTCACATTAACGGTTAAGCTTTATATACGACTTACCTCTTCTTCTCACAATTGGTTCCTCCGTCAGCGGTTTCCCTATATTCAATTCCTCTTCAATGGACTGTTTTAATACCTTCTGCCCTTCCTCGATGAATTTATAGATAAGATTCTTCATAAATTTCTTTGTTTCCGGGCTCATATTCTTATATGCCTTAAGCATTGCATTCACAGCTACTATCTTATCTGAAGATATTCCACTTATGGTGCCTAGGCCGGAGGCATTAATAATATAGAACAATTCATCAACAAAGATTTCCCTTTCTTCCATTGTAATATTATTTAGCCATTGGCGCAGTGCTTGATTCAAGACACTACTAGACCTTGTTACTTCGGTCCGATAGACAAAATGATTGCCCAGTACTTCCCAGGACAAGGCATTGTGCTGCATAATACCCTTCTGATTACTATTGACAACCACGTAATCCTCCAAATGCTCCATCAGCATCCCAACCACGGAGGATTGTGGAATAATGGTATGAATCTTAGCTACCATATTATGATAACCTTTACTTTCTAAGAACTTTTCCTGGAATCCGGGACCATCATTATTATAAACGGCAATGATTCGATCCTCCACTTCATCGATCATGGTCGCAACATATACGGCCAGATTTCCTCCCTTCGAATGTCCTCCAAGGAAGATATCACCCTCCAGACCATTTAATACATATCTTGTATATGCAACTGCATCCCGTTGAGCTTGCACTTCCTCCAGAAAACTCATCTGGAAATCTTCCTTCCAACCGATCAAATTATCATCTGTGCCTCGGAAAGCGATATAATGTAAACGTTCATTTATGGAAAACACAATGGCAGAGAATTGTACCGAATTGTCATGATTTACTCGATCAACATAATAGGATAAGCTTAAACTACCAAAACGGACGGTAGCCGCAGCTTTCATAAGTAGGGCCGGAATATATTCAAAAAATGGATCCTTACAGCGTGGTGCATTCAAATCGATAGTATCATAAGCCTGATGCGCAATCTCTGACAGCTTAACACTGCACTCCTTCGTCTCAAAGGGGACAATTCCATCATATTCGATATAGGACAACGTGGATAAGATTAAGCTGTCGACCTCGTTCACAGGATCTTGCTCGAAGCTTAAGTCTCCTCTCCAATCTAGATAATCCAATATATTGTTCATGTATGAATCCTCCCCCTCTTTTCATCCTAACAGCTAAGCTGCAGCTTCTATTAAAACCCAATAATTTCTATCTGTTGTCATCTTAATACAAATCAAGAAAGTTTTCAATTATAAATCTTCGAATTATACACTACTTCATTGGCTGACATACAGAAAGCCTGAGTTAAAG
>JAQZBA010000165.1 GCA_029239365.1 Herbinix sp.
GCCGTTAACTCTATGGGCCATACAGATTGATTGGTAATACTATGCTGCACCTGGACTTCTGCCCGGTCCAAGGGAACACGAATCGTAATCTGCTTGCGCATACCGGATTTATCCTCTCTATTCCCGGTAAGGATAACGCCATCGTTTAATAATTCATAGGAAATCGATTTATTATCCGGTTCATTCGGCCTTACTCCAATCTGGGGTCCATGCCACAGCCGATGTCCCCCATAGATACGCCAATCTTCCCCCTCTACTAACCCTTGCTGCGCAGGAGCTTCATAGAAGATATTATTGTCACCCAATAAGGCGCAACGAATTACTCTAGGACCAACTTTGGTTGTAGCGATCACTTCAATTAGATCATTGCTAATTCTGACACAATCTTCCCAGCCATTGTAACTGCATAATTCTACTTTCATCATCAATACACTACGCTCCAATCAAGAGAATTCCTGGTTTTACAACTTCGATACACTAGCCATTTTAAAATCACACTCTTCAATATCTTATGAATTATTCATGACACACTCCAAATACTATGGTTTCCCCTTTTGTCAAAGTAACTAAATACTTCTCTTGAACCGGAAGCCTTTCTCCGCAAAGAGTCAGCACCCCGGCTATTTTTGCAAAGGAAAATTGAATTGTCTCATCACAAGTTGCATGGACTGTCACATTTTTTATGGTGTATTTCTCAATTACTACAGATATCTTATGTCCACCTTCGATTGTCATATCTCTACAGGAGCAAGAGTTCCACTCATCCGGAATACCGTAAGCAACATAAACCGTGTCTTTTGATCTATGAACAAACATCTCACTAAGTGCTGCTACCACCATAAAGCCAGCCTCCAAGGTAAATGCATCCGAGGTTTCTCCGGCATTGGTATCTGATATCTTTAAGATACCGTTCTGATTCGGATCACCATTCACAGCAAAGGTATTTCTGGCACGAAATGCCATGCAATAAATCTCAAGCGCAGTACGAGCCATATTTCCTTTACCACAGCGAGAAGCAAAGATGGACAAGTAAGGAAAGGACCAAGCCGCATATTCCATAAATCCCAGATCAATCGCCGCATGTAACGATAATTCTGCGGTTTTACTATGGGCATCAATACCCAAGGGGAAGACAGGATATAATTGACAAAAATGACGATGTGATTCAAACACATCTTCGTCCGGAAATAAAGGGTACCCTTTCTTTGTCGTGGTAAGCGGAGCCAGCTTCTTATTAAATTCTGCAAAATGTTCTCCGTTTTTCCCAAGCAGCTGGGCGTAATGCTGCATGTGTTCCAGAAGATAGTGTAGGGTAGCAATCACTACTGTTGCATCATCCATAATCAGCATTGGGCCTTTGAACACTTCCGGTGAATTAGTAAAAGGAATATGGTAATATCCATCTTCTCCCTGATAAGCAATCCCCTGATAAAGGTTTAGTACCTTTTCTACAAAAGGATAAATACTTGTTTGTAATTTAATCAAGTCCCTGGAATATTCATAATACCAGCAAAAATCTGTAGCAACAAATAGCTCCGGTCCCAGTAATACATTCCAAAAACACCATTCACCGCCTACGCCGTAGCCCTCCGGCCCCATCATAACCGGGCAGTGTATTGCATCTTTTATCCCAAACAGCTTATACGCTCTTTCTGACAGACGGGGAATTGATTTAGTATAATAATCAATATAAGCGTCTGCCAGTTCAATATTGTTTGTCTTATAGGCTGGCCAATAACAAGCCTGAACATTCAAGTCATTATGCCAGTCCCCGTACCATGCCGGCATTCTAGTATCATTATTCCATACCCCTTGTAACGTAACCGGCCAGGAGTCCTTTCTCTCATTAGCGAAGATCTTATACATCTCCACATAAAAGGCATGCTGCAACCGTTCATTCGGTATTGTAATATCAACACGGTTCCAGAATTCATTCCAGGAAGCGTCATGAGCCGCTTTAAATATTGCTTCCATCTGCACATAATTGTTCAGTAGCTCCGTATTCCTTTTAACCAGCTCAAGCTTTGTTTGACTGCTGAATGGAGAATTAATATCCTCCTCTTCACTTAATGAATTGACATTCAACGTAATATAGATCTGCTTCGGCAGTTCTATTAAGCTGATTACAGCAAGTCCACGTTCCGAAAAAGGCTGCACTACATGGGTTACCAGCTCTGTTTTTTCTTCCCTATACTTTGGGTAATTCCATTGAGCCAATTCAGGAAGCCTACCATTCGATGTATCCCAGCCCATAATCTCAACCTTTGACTCCGTCGTATCCAATTGCACTTTTAAAACATTTACATTGGAGTCAACATAAACATGGCAATTTACTTTCTTACCGCTTATTAATGTAACCTGAATATCAGAACTACCTTCATTAAGGTCAATATCCCCATAAAAGTCGATAATTTCATCTTCTAGCGCGATATTAAGACTCAGACCCGGAAGATGGGTTCGCCAGATTCTCGGTTCCTGTAGATTCGTTTGCTTCGTATAAGTTCCATTATGGAACATCTCAGGGTTTTTGATAAAGTCTTTGAACTGTGCAGCCGGTAGGTCCTCTGTAGTATCTCTGGTCTCCCAAAGTCTTACATTGTCAACAGAAAAAAGCAAAGTGTTCCCATTCACATATAATATTCCGCCGATATGGCCATTTCCCCAGAA
The DNA here is from genome assembly GCA_029239365.1 of Herbinix sp. Classification (GTDB taxonomy): domain Bacteria; phylum Bacillota; class Clostridia; order Lachnospirales; family Lachnospiraceae; genus Mobilitalea. The sequence goes on from JAQZBA010000165.1 coordinate 2,668, forward strand.
TAGACCTTCATTAAAGTGTTTTGGTAGCCGGTCAATCACCAGCCTTTTATTATCTTTTATCATACCAATCTCCTATGCTGCATCTCAGATGCAGTTCAAAACCTAGAAGAACACAGTTCTTCTCATGTGAATTATGCTTTTCAATAATTCACATTATCCTCCTATGCTGCATCTGCCCTTTGCGTAAGTTTGTGCCTAACCTTCAATTAATCTATAATGAGTTACTGCACCTGCATGATTTGGATCAATCGCCAAAACTTCATGGAAGAAATGCTTTGCCTCTTCTATATTCCCTAACCCCAGATGCCCCAGTGCCATCATATAGTTACAATGAATCTTATTCTTATCATCCAAATTTTCTTCAAATACTAAGAAATCCGGAAGAGATACTGCAAAATAGTCGATGGATAATTTTTCAAATATATGTTTTTCGCCATAGCTGATCAGTTTATTGAATTTTGATTTTGCTAATTCAACATTGCCTAATTTTAAATGCGCAAGCCCTTGATAGTAAATCATATGTGGCGGCTGATCATTATAAAACATGGCACCTGCCGGTTCATCGATCCCTACGCTTGCAAGGATAAAGTGTTGATTGGCACTTTCTTCTTCCTTTAGCATCTCATATGCGGTTCCAAGATAATAGTCAATATTGTTTTCTGCTGCCCCTTTTAGTTTACCCTCTCCTAGGTTAAGCGGATATACTTTGGCGGCTTCCAGATAGGTAATGGCTTCTAGTGCTTTATTCTCTGACAGCAACCGTTTTGCTATTTCAACCTTTGCTATTACATACTGGGTTGGTATTTTTCCTTCTCCACCTTCCCAAGGATGAAAATTCGTTTTAGAGATGATCGTTAAAACCTCGTCGTGTTCACCTATTCTATTCAGAAGAGTAATATATTCTGTTAAAAGGTCTGTTCTATCACCTACTAATTCCATATGATCTCTTAATCGGTCAAGGCGCTTCTTCGGTGCTTCATTCATTTTTCTATATAATTGGTCTAATTCATAGAAGACCCTGGCATCCTTTTGATTCAGCAAAAATGCTTCTTCTAACAGAGCAAGCGCTTGTTCTGATTTCCCAACCTTATTATAATAAGCCAGTGATAGATTTCTAAGTGCTGTCGGAAACCTACGGTTAATGAGAATGGATTTCTCCCAATTTTGAACGGCTTCCTCCACCCTTCTCTTATCATAAAGCAAATTGCCCAAATAGTAATAAGCTTTATCATCCGTAGGATTATGCGTGATCGCAAACTGCAACACGATAGCATCAAATAGGGTAGTGGGGAAACAATAATCCGGGCAAGCCATCGCTGCTTCCTTCAGATAATGCACTGACAGCTCCGAATTTCCTCTCTTATTAGCAGCATAGGCGAGATAATAAAATGTCATCGGATAAGAAGACAGGTTTAGATGCCCAAGTATTTCTTCTACTTCCTGATAACCACCAAAATCTGCATAATCACTTGCTAAGGCCAAATAATTCTTACGGTCCTCGGTCAAGATCTTCTTCCACTGCTTCAGGGATACATCATCCTGTTTCAATTGATATAATTCATAATAAGCAGCAAAATTCATCGGGTCATGTGCGATAGTCTGACAAGCAAGCTCTGCTGCCTCCTCGTATCGCTCTAGTTTTCGCAAAAGATAGATCTTAAGGTTCTTGCCTTTTAGATTATTTGACATCAGTTCCAGGGAGCGGTCAATCAACACCAGTGCGTCCTCTAATTGATCTTTTGTCGCTGCAATTTGAGAAAGAGCAAAATAGGATACTCCGGCAGTATTCTGCGACCAAGTAGCCTTAAAGAATGCATCAAAGGCTAGTTCTAACTTGTTCTGATACTTCAGTGTCTTGCCTAAATTAAAATAAGGCTCTCCATCGTATGGATTCGGATTATGTCTTATGGTTGTATTCACGGCAGCTCTAAAATACTGTTCCGCTTTTACAAAGTCTGCACGACGAAGAAGCAATTTGCCATAGGCATTATTCAAACGAATGTCTTCGGAATCTCTTTTTAAACCCTCCAAATAATAATCATCCGGCACATAAGTGGCATGACGATATTGTTCGATATGCTGTCCGGCTAAAAATAACCCCTCCGTGCTTTTGATTTCTCCCGGTCTGCCAATCGGTTTTGCTGCCTCAGGAAGCTTTTCTAATGTTTTCTTGGAGGGTTGATAGGTAAGTAATAGTTTACCTTCTCCATTATGGACTGTAAGCAATAGATCATGCTCTTCTTCCTCAACGCTAACCAACTTGTCAAAGACTGCAATTGGCGAGACCGCTGATTTCTCCATAAAATAATGTTTGGTCTTTCCCTTTAATGAGATGGTTAAGTCCTTCATCACACCGGTTGTATAGATGGTAACCCGTGCCTGATTTCCTTCCACTGAAAGACCGCAAACCACATCCTTACTGGCATTTTTTACCTCACCTACTGCCTTATAGGGCATAAAGTATTGGGTAAATTCTTTCTCTTCATAGGGATTCAACCAGGTAAAGTCCGGTTGATTATCGGTATACATCCCTGTCATTAATTCAATGTAAGGTCCGTCTTCATCGGTTAGATTACGATCCCAAGCCTGTCCGAACTCTCCATTGCCCCAGGTCCATTGTTTCTTCCCGGGTGATACATGATGATTTGCAATATGTAAAACACCAGCCTTTTTATCGTAATCATATCCTCCGACAAAATCGTAATCAGAATGATAAGCCATATACGAGGTTGGAACCGGAATATTCTTGTATCTGGAGATATCGACTCCCTGGGAATAATCCTGTTTGTAATATACCCCTGTCGCGATTGGGAACTTTGACACATCACGCTTGCCGTGATCAAAAACCGCATGTACATCCGGAGGGAAGATTGACTGTGTATTATCATGTACCAACACCGCCGGATTCGCCCACCATAGAAAGGTCTGGGGTTCTCCGGTACGATTATATAGAAGTGATCTAATCTCAATATAGGACTTATCTTCATATAAAGTAAAGAATGTGGTTACCTTGGTCCCGTACATTGGGTCAATCTCTCCCACGGCCACCTGGCAATAAGCTCCTCCTTCTTTTATAATTTCATATTCTACATTTCCAAAGGTATTCGGGCGATGATGCTGAGGCCAGTTAAATTCTATGCCGCCTGAGATCCATGGTCCTGCTAACCCGACGAGTGCCGGCTTGATTACTTTGTTATAATAGACAAAATCATATTGATTTGTTTTATCCAGTGCTCGGTAAATTCTTCCTCCGATTTCCGGCATGATCTGAATTTGAATATACTGATTTTCCAGAAAAATCATTTGATATTCTTTATCCTCTTTTTCATCCTTAATCTTATCAATCACCGGATAAGGATACACTTTTCCGGAGCTACCTTGATATACTCTTTTTTCTAAAAACATTGGGTTTTTTTCTTTTTCCCCAACGCCATAGGTTGGAATAATAACCTTCGCAGTCCATGCTTTCGCTTCATTTATACCAGCCATATTACTCTCTCCTTCTATCATTTTAATTAGAATACTGCATTCACTGTACCAGAACTCAATTGATATGCCGCACTACAATCAGCCGGATTACCTACTTTACTCAACTTTTAACTGACTTACTCCTCCACACGAGTAATTCTAAGTAATTGACTGTCAAAGTCACCCCATAAGCTTGTCTCAATCCCCACCTTCATCAAGGTGCTTCCATGAATTCTCTTATCAACTCCATCTATCTGATACAAGGCATCCGGACTAAGACCGCTAAAAAGCAGATTTGGCATCACTCCTCCGAATTGATAGCCTTGTCGAAAAGCGAATACAATGATTTCTTTCAGATCCTGACTGATATATTCCACTGCATGCAAGGAGCTCTCTCTTACGGAGGAAAGGCGATATTGCTGTCCATGTTGTATGGTTTCACGTATTTCTTTATAGGTTGTAATATACTTCTTAAATTCTTCTAAGACCTCTTCACTGAAGTTAGTGATATTTGCACCAATCCCTAGGACACCCATCATTGCAGAGTGGAAGCGATAGCTATAGGGTCTTTCGAATTTGTGTGCATTGTTCGAGGAGGCATCTGTCACCCATGCGGTCATGATTCTGGGTGCATAGAAATAAGAGAAACCTTCTTGAATAAAGAGTCTTTCATAGGCATCGGTATTATCACTTGGCCAGCATTGATCCGCATATTGTAATATACCAAGATCTATTCTCGCACCACCCCCGGAACAGACTTCAAATTCAACCTTAGGAAATTTATCTCGTAAGATTGCCCAAATCTCATAAAGTGCCTGTGCATGTTTAAACCAAAGCTCCTTATCCTTCTCTGTATCACCCTGACTCACATCGGTTAAGGTTTTGTTCATATCCCATTTAACAAATGTAATATCTTCATTCTCCGCCAGTAATTTGGACATAAACTCAATAATGAATTCTTTGACTTCCCTCTTACTGATATTGAGTGTGTATTGATTTCTAGCTTGCAAGGGTTCTTGGTTATTGAAACGATAAATCCAATCAGGATGTGCTCTGTACAAGTCACTATCCGGATTCACAGCCTCCGGTTCTACCCAAATTCCGAAATCCATGCCAAGAGATTTTACATGGTCAATTAATTCGGATAAGCCCTTCGGAAATTTCTCTCGATTCACATACCAGTCTCCCAGTCCGGCTTTGTCATTATGTCTCTCACCAAACCAACCGTCATCAATAACAAATAGTTCTACTCCAATCTTCGCTGCTCTCTCAGCCAATGCTTTCTGACTATCTATTCTTACATCAAAGTAGGTGGCCTCCCACGAATTATATAATACTCTTCCAAGTCCGTGTTTCGGGAAGATATGAGCCACTTCAAAGGCATGGAGTTTGCGGCTCATATCACCAAAACCACCGGAGGAATAACCGAGAGTCATGGTCGGAGTCTTAATGGTCTCCCCAGCTTTCAGTGTGTATGTGAAATCGAAATTACTGATTCCACCTGTGATCTTAACATTATTATAAATTGTTCTCTCAAAGGTAATCTGCCAGTTATTACTGTATCCCAATAAACCGAACCAAACTTCACCACTTCGTTCAGTAGCCGTGCCGTCATCGAGGGCAAAGCTTGGGTTAAAATGAGGACCTGTATTCCCACTACGGGATTGTAGTGTAAAGGCTCCGGTTGATAAATATTGATCATTGATTTGTGATTCTGCTGCCCATTTGCCGGTTAAGTATTTCACCCTATATTTGTCAAGCTTCGGTACACTTACGGAAGCTGATTTTAGGTTTTCAATTACAACCTCATCCCCATCATTGAAGATTTCCGCATAACGGGAAATAATATCATATTCTGCATAGACATCATATACCAAGGTAACATAGAGCTCGGAGTAACTGTTTTTATAACGAAAGGACAATCGATCCAAATCACCGTTAACCGGTTCAATCGTATAATCGATAAACTTCATGTCTAATTTTCTAGTATGGGGATAACTGATTTTTAAGCAGCTTTCCAAGAAGGAATAACCTGTCCAAAAACTATATTCATCCCTCTCTAAATTAATATTTTGATCGAAACTGCTATGTTCGCGATCCTTGATCAAGTAAGTTAAATCATCCCCATAAATTTTATCCCCCCAGTAGATATTCTGTAGACAGGTATCATTGGTAAAAACATAGGATGAATTCTTTGTCTCGATATTAAATAGATTATTATTATATGTAATCATGGATGCC
>JAQZBA010000166.1 GCA_029239365.1 Herbinix sp.
GTTAGTCCGGAGATATTATCTACAATTTGTCTGTGTATGCTTTGCAATACAGGTAAATCAAGTAAGTTTACAGCTAGGCAATAATAGTTTTTTCTGCGTCCGTCGTTGAAGTTGGTTAGAAGATATTCTAAGATTAGAAGTTTTTCATTCAGTTCTGCCTTGTAATTCTCTATACCATAGTGCTGCGCTTTCTCCATATCCTTACGTACATTAGCATAGGTGATGAAGGAATCGACTGTATTAGGCTGTAGATACTTCTCACAGGGATAAGAGGGACATTGAAAACAATACTCAAACTGACCATGCTTTTTTGAGCAATTAATTACCTTACAGGAGGGATGCTTTAGAGCAAAATCCTCACCACCGCAGCCTGGGCATTTTGAGGCACTCTCTGTCTGAAAATTCGGACATAGTCCACAATTCAACCCACAGAGTGAGAACATTGGATATTCCCTTTTGTATTCGGTCATTTGATCACTTCTTTCCGGTATATTCCCTTCTACTTTACAGTAGATATGGTTGCATTTACTATATGGACAGCTTAATATCTGTTGTATTCCTCTAGTATAACATGAATTGATTATTTTACCAATTCTTAGTTTTTAGCTTGTGCAATAATCTTTGGCTTGCTATAATTAAAATAATGGATTAGGATACGAAAAACAGTGCAGAATAATCAGCATAGAATAAAGTAATAATTATTTGAGCTGCATCAAAGATGCAGCATGTAAGTTAGTGTGAAGATGCAGGAGGTTCCGATGTTTCGTAGATTTTATCCTAAGAGATTAGCACAATCATCTTATGAGATTGATTATGTGCAATTATACAATGATGGGTACCGAGGGATATTATTTGATATTGATAATACCTTGGTGGAACACGGTGCAGATGCCAGTGTGCGAGCAATTGAGCTTTTTGCACGGCTGAAGCAGATAGGATTTCAGACTTGTCTGATATCCAATAATAGTGACGAGAGAGTTCGTCGTTTTAATGAGAAGATTGGCGCAAATTATATCCATAAAGCCAACAAACCATCAACCAAGAATTACATCCGTGCTACTAAGATTATGGGGACTCGGATTGATAATACGATCTTTGTCGGAGACCAGCTGTTTACTGATGTATATGGTGCAAACCGTATCGGTATGATGACTTATCTGGTAAAGCCCATTCATCCGAAGGAAGAGATTCAAATCGTATTAAAGCGTAAACTGGAACGTATCGTCCTACATTATTACCGTAAGGATCTGGCCAAGGGAAAGATTAAGCAGGATTAGCATGGAGCATAGCTTATACACACCAATATTACGAGGAATGTGTATAACGAAGGCAATATCTTGTCTTGCTGTGGATAACTTGCCAAGATAAATACTTTTGCAAAGAGGACTCAGATGAAAAGCAATAGGAAGCACAATATTATCTTAATTGGCTATATGGGTTGTGGGAAGTCCATTGTGGGTGAGCTACTGTCTCAGCGCCTATCCTATCAATTCCGTGATACAGACCGTATGATCGAGCAGACTGCAAGAGATACAATCAATCATATCTTTGCGATCCGGGGTGAGGAATATTTTCGTAACCTGGAGACAGAGTTATTGAAGGATTTGCTCCCGGAGATCAATCAGGTTGTATTATCCACCGGCGGAGGATTGCCCTTAAGAGAGCAGAACTCCAAGCTGTTGAAGGAGATGGGATATGTAGTATATCTGAAAGCTTCCAAGGAGACCACGTTGCGAAGACTTGCCGGTGATAATACAAGACCTCTGCTACAAGGAGAAGATGTGGAGAAAAAGATCGAAAGTATGCTGTCCTACCGAATTCCGTTTTATGAGAAGGCAGCCCATAAATATGTCGTAACGGATGATAAATCACCGGAGGAGATTGCGACTCTAATCATGGAAGCTTATATGAAGTGGATCTACTAGAGGATGAATATCAAAAATGATTAGCATAAGATGGATCGTTAACCTCGTTCATGCTTATGCAGCAAGAAGTTGCAGGAACGGAGGGTTTATGAAGATATTAGTGATAAACGGACCTAATTTGAATTTCTTAGGGATTAGAGAAAAGGGCATCTATGGTACTCAGGACTACACTTATCTTCTGTCAATAATAGAAGAGAAGGCTAAGGAGACAAATACCCAGATTGAGGCTTTCCAGAGCAATGTTGAAGGTGAGATTATCGACTATCTCCAGAAGGCTTATCATGATCAGGTGGACGGCATCGTGATTAATCCCGGAGCCTATACTCATTATAGCTATGCGATCCGTGATGCGCTAGCTTCACTTACCGTACCGAAGATTGAAGTACATATCTCGAACATCCATCAGAGAGAAGAATTTCGTCATAACTCAGTAACCGCGCCGGTATGTACAGGACAGATCGCAGGCTTGGGACTTCAGGGGTATCTGTTGGCAGTGGATGCGATTATAGAACTTGTTAAGAAAGTATAGAAATGGATATGATCAAAGAATTACTATATCATGATTCTTACTTGATAAAAGTGATGCTTTTATTATAAAAAGATAGGAATGGATCGGACTCGAATCATTCCTAAGAACAACATAAGAAAGACAGGTAGATAATATGGACAATTATAAGAGAGTACAGGAACTACTACACAAGCTTTCCATAGGAGCTGTATTGATATCCAATGGCAATAATATGCGTTATATCAGTGGGTTCGCCGGCGAGACCGGTTATGTATATATCTCAGAGAAGAGACATGCGGTTGTTACGGATTTCCGTTATACGATTCAAGCGGAAATGGAAGCAGAAGGCTACGAGATTATCACGATTGGTAATGGCGGATATGACGAAACCCTTAATGACATACTTAAGACAGAAGGCATCAGCCGTCTTGGTTTTGAGGCAGAGGATATGTTGTATGCCACTTATAACAAGTTAAAGGATAAGCTTCATGTAGATGAACTAGTTCCCCTTGGTAACGAGATTACTGCAATGAGAAGGATTAAGTCTCCAAGAGAACTGGAACGTATTAAGAAAGCAGAAGCAATTGGCGATCAGGTATTTACAGATATTCTTGACTTTATCAAACCGGGCATGAGCGAATTAGAGATAGCTGCCCGAATCGAATATCTGCTTAAGGTTAAAGGTGCACAGGGTTGTAGCTTCCCGGCTATCGTAGCTTCCGGAGTGAACTCCTCCATGCCTCATGCAGTACCTTCTGTTAAGAAGATTGAAGTCGGTGATTTCCTAACGATGGATTTCGGATGTGTATATGAGGGTTATTGCTCTGATATGACCAGGACCATTGTTATCGGCAAGGCATCACAAAAGCAGAAGGACGTATATAATACAGTCTTGAAGGCTCAGCTCGCTGCGTTGGACTTCATTAGAGCCGGGGTTAAGGGTAAAGAGGTGGATAAGGTTGCCAGAGATATAATCTACAGTGCAGGCTATGAGGGTTGCTTTGGTCATGGTCTTGGTCACAGCGTAGGACTTCATATCCATGAGAATCCGAGATTATCTATGTTGGAAGAGGATACAATCGAAGCAGGCATGACAGAGACAGTAGAGCCGGGTATCTATATCAAGGGCTTCGGTGGTGTAAGAATTGAGGATCTGGTCGTAGTTACTATGGACGGACATGAGAATTTTACATTTTCCGATAAGAAATTGATTGAATTGTAGGATTTGCACGAAAAAAAATGTTGCAAAATAGTCAAGGTTATTATAGACTAAAGAGTAGTCAATTTTAAGGAGGAGTTTTGTATATGATTTCAGCAGGCGATTTCAGAAACGGTCTGACAATTGAAATGGACAATAATATTTTTCAGATTATAGAGTTTCAACATGTAAAGCCCGGTAAAGGTGCAGCATTCGTAAGAACCAAGTTAAGAAACATTAAAAATGGTGGTGTGGTTGAAAGAACTTTCCGTCCTACCGAAAAATATCCCCAGGCACATATTGAGAGAAGTGACATGCAATTTTTATATTCTGATGGAGAGCTTTATCATTTCATGAATATAGAAAACTTTGAACAGATCGGTATGACCGATGATGCTGTCGGTGATTCTCTTAAGTTTGTAAAAGAGAATGAAATGGTTAAGATGCTTTCCCATGCTGGAAATGTATTCGCTATTGAGCCTCCGTTATTCGTAGATTTAGTAATCACAGATACAGAGCCTGGATTTAAAGGCGATACAGCACAGGGAGCTACTAAGCCCGCTGTTGTTGAGACAGGTGCTACTGTATATGTACCGTTATTCGTTGAGCAGGGTGACAAGATTCAGATTGACACCAGAAGCGGCGAATATATGAAGAGAGTATAATCGAATATCAAAGATTAATATGGCGCAATCCAAGGAAAATCAAGGTTTTCTGAGGGTTGCGCTTTTTTTATGTTTTGCAATAAACAATGAGGGATAGAATAAGATAGCTAGAAGTAATGGGGGTAGTGAACAAGTAGATAACAGGTAGCATACAAAGTTTGAGAAATTTTAGAAGTTTAGCTTATAAGACAAAATATTACAGATAGTTTTAAGAAAGATAACAAATTAGATTTCGAAAAGTAATGGTAAATTAAAATGATATAATATATGATATCACTAAATGAATAATTATAATTGAGTAATACTTTCTGCACAATCATTAAACGAATGAGACCTTATTAATACATTGTCTTATGGACGGACTAAGGGGGAGTATTTTGGATACTGTTTTGATGGTAATGCTAATTTTATTAATAACTAATATTGGTGGAATCGTAAGGTTATGTGTCTTTTCTTCTTTCAGGATAAAAGAAGCACTCCCTATGATTTTAATAAGTGATTTTGTAATCGGGGGAGTTACTTTAGTTTTTAAAGTATTTCACATTGAAGATGATGATTTGTTACTTATTATTTGTATTTCATTACTACTACCAGTAGCTATATATTTTATATATATAAGTATAAAAAGAGATATGGAAGAAGAAAAAGAAGAGAAAAAAAGAGAAAAAAGTTATAAATATTAAACTTATTATATCAATAATAAAGTACGCAAACTTCACAGTTGTGAATAATGCAAGACAATAGAGAGCAATGAACGTTGCGTACACGTAGCTAACAAAAAGGATTGAAAACACAGTGTTCCAAGGAATCCAAAATAAAAAAGAGTATAGCGAGATAACAAAAAATTAAATAGCGCAATCCAAGGAAAATCAAGGTTTTCTAGGGGTTGCGCTATTTTTGTGTATGGCTATAAACAGCGAGAGATGGCGTATGAACGCTTGAAACAATGTGGGTAGCAACAAGTAGCTAACAGGTAGCGAACAAAATTCTAGATATTTATATCATTGTATAATTTATAAAGTTGAATATTACGAATGTTTTTTAATCAATATAATGAATGATATTTAGAAAATAGTGGTAAAATCAAATAATATAATGTATGATATCACTAAACCAATAATTAAATTGAGTAGTACCGTTATCACATATTAATAGTAGATTTGAATTGATTCTGAAAAAACTATTTCATAAGAATTAGAGAAACAAATAGAAGGGAGCTATATATGTCTCGAAAGGATAAATTATCACTATTTGTTATCGTATTGTTCATGTCGCTGGTTTTTATGTTTCCAGTTTTGGCATCAGCTAATTCAGCACGACCGCCATCATTGATAGTACTTGTTAACAATCCGCCAGGTGATCTCTCAATTGTATTATTAACTGATAATTATGAAGAGCAAGGGGAGTTCCGTCGGTCTGCATGGGAAGGATATTACCTATTTAATAGCTTCAATATGCGGAATTATGGTGATTATAAATTCAAGGTTACTTCAAATGGTGAAAGCTTTGTTTGTACGGTTGGAGAATATTCGCATTCTTATAATGATGTGATGACATTGGATTTATCAAGACAGAAGCTTACCCAAGGATATTATCCTTTTCGTACGGTACTCGTGGTCTCAATCCAATTATTGATAACACTATTGTTGGAGGGCATCATTTTCTGGCTTTTTGGGTATAGAAAAGTAAGAAGTTATTTTATATTTTTAGCCATCAACATTGTAACTCAGGGTGCATTGAACATTTGGTTGAATAGCCTTAATTCATTAATGCATAGTTACTTTGGTTTTTATTTATTTTTTGGAGAGATTTTTGTGTTCGCGGCCGAAATGATGGCATTTCCTATTTTCATTAATGAACATAAATGGACCCGCAACATACTTTATGCTTTTGTTGCAAACTTTGTAAGCTTAGTTGCAGGTAGCTTCATGATTTCTCTATTACCTATTTGATTTCCACTATGGAATATATCTGGGTTTCAGTATCCATTTCTTATATAATCTAAAAAATTATATTGCAAATAGAGTAATGTTTAAAGTAACTATAAATAATATAGGGTAAAGTTAGTAGCAGACACGTAGCTAACATAAATGCTTGAAACCACAGTAAAACAAGACTCCCAATATTTAGAGAGTATAATCGAATATCAAAGATTAATATGGCGCAATCCAAGGAAAATCAAGGTTTTCTGCGGGTTGTGCTTTTTTTATGTTTTGCAATAAACAATGAGGGATAGAATAAGACAGCTAGAAGTAATGGGGGTAGTGAACAAGTAGATAACAGGTAGCGACCAAAATTCAAGACCTTTTTATAAGTATACAAATTTGTATAATTAAATCAGATGAATAGTATTTTATCAAGAAAATAAATTGTTTCAGAAAAAGTGGTGGTAACTTAAATTAGATTAATGTATAATATCACCAATTTAAATATTATATTTAAGGAAAACTCAAAGTGATACCAATATATAATGTCTTCAATATAAGGAGAAAAACATGAAGAAAATTAGAATGGTAAAACCTATAATCATGTTATTAACTATTATGATTTTAGGACTTATAATGTATATCTTCACTTTAAATATGAGGTTGGATTATAAACAGAGAATACTAAATGATACCTGTCTTTCAATATTGCATGATGTGCAATTTGCATATAATTATGATAGTTTGGATGAGTCTGAAATTCGTGCACTTCAAGCAGTCGATATTAATAATCTGCTAAATGCACAATCACTTATTTATCACACTTCATGGCCTGCAAAAGATAAAATCAACGAGATGGTTGTATCGCTAACATCATATTATAATAATTTGTATGTAGAAGGCAAATACATAGAGGCTTCAAAAGCAAGTTCAATATATGATAATTATATGGGGGTCTTAATTAATATTGATAATGAATACAGCGAAGTTGAAATTGATAACATATTGGAATTTTTGAAATACGAAACAAAGTAAGATTTAATTCAGGGAAAAGCAAGTTAATCTAATGGTTTTACAATTGGGTAGTATCAAATTAATTTTGCGGGATAAATTTTCAGCAATATCGGTTCATTGAATTTTCTATACAACTCTACGGAGCGTTTATTGCAATTTCCGATAATATTCGTTAATATCTAGAATGTAGATGGAGGGATGAAAAGTGGATTGTAATAAAGTCGGAACACTACTTTGTCGTCTGCGAAAAGAAAAAGGTATGACACAAAAGCAGATTGCTGACAGACTGAATATCAGCGACAAAGCAATCTCAAAATGGGAACGTGGACTGGGATGTCCCGATGTTTCGCTGCTTGGAGAACTTTCAGTTTTATTTGAAGTGAATATTGAGCAAATATTGGCCGGTGAGCTGAAGCCTAATAATGTTGAGATTGGTAATCTAAAACGAATAAAATTCTATGTCTGCTCAAGCTGTGGAAATGTAATCAGCAATTCGGGTGATGCAGAGATTTCGTGTTGTGGGCGTAAACTGTCACCACTGGTTGCTAAGGCAGCTGATGAGATGCATATTGCAACAGTGGAAGATGCGGAAGGCGAATACTATATTACTTTTGATCATGAGATGAGCAAAACACATTATATTTCCTTTGTTGCCTTAGTTACAAGTGACAAGCTTTTGCTTGTAAGACTTTATCCAGAACAAACTGCAGAAGTTAGGTTACCTAAAATCATCGGAGCCAGACTTCAACAAAAGTATGGAGCAATTCTATATTATTATTGCAATAGGCATGGGCTACAGATTCTGTAAGCAGTGGGCTTAAATCAAAATTTAAGTGTGTAAATCAGAATTAAGAGCGTAAATCTGATTTAGAGGACGTAAATCAAAATTAGAGTGAAGTGATTGATCATTCTAGTGTACATTGACGATTTATACTTCTTAATCTGGAAGGAGGATTTGCTTTGGATAAGCTTTCGAAGAAAGAAATAAAAGAACAATATAAAAATAGGACAGTAATCGGTGGAGTTTATTGCATTAAATGCAATGGCAGTGGTCGCAAATGGATCAAATCGACGAAAGATATTACGGGACAAATAAATAAGTTTGAGTTTTTTGTTTCGACTAACTTGTGCCCGGAG
>JAQZBA010000167.1 GCA_029239365.1 Herbinix sp.
CTATATTCCCTTGTAACTATGCTTATTGAACCCATGTCATAAGAATTATTCTCTACTGTTATTGCTCTTCTCAAGTAAAGACGTCTCATTGATTAATTCTTGGCAATCATGGAACTTCATAAAGCGTTTAAAACAACGGTCCAGTTCATCATAAAGCTTCTTCGTCGGACGGATCCCCTTCTCCAGCCAGATATTCTTGATCACAAGCTGCTTCTTCTTGCCAAGTGCTACCACTTCAACTCTGGCAGACAGTTGTTCTCCCATGAGTACCGGAAGAACGTAATAACCATACTTTCGTTCCGACTCTGGGGTATAGATTTCCCATTTATAATCAAAATCGAAAAGCTCCTTGATCAGTTTACGGTCCCAGAGCATGCAGTCAAGGGGTGCCAGCAGCTCCGTTCGGCCTTTATAATCCGGTGTTTCTAACACCTCTTCTAATAACTTGCAATCCTCGCTGATACAATAGAAGGTATCCTTGCAGCCCGTAATGTTGACCTCAATAAGTTTATCCTCATCGATCAATTCCCGAAAGGCATCCTTTCTCTCCTGCGACTTCAGGTTCCAGATATTTAGCCATGCATCGGAAGGTTTGTTCCAAAGTAGTCCCACAGCAGAAATCCTTCTAAGCATTCTCCACTTTAGATGCTCCAGCTCTCTAGGATAGGGTTCTCCTGCCTCCAGAAGCTCTTTTGGTAGGTAATCCTCCGCCAATGCATAGGACTTATTCGTTCCCTTCTTATGATGAATGATCAGTTCTCCACGAAAGTATAAGCTTTCCAATGCTACTCTAGCAAGCTTGGAGCTGCTCCAGTACCAGTCCACCTTCTCGTCAAAGCCGATATCCTTGGAGCTTACGCTCCCTTTCTCTCGTATGTTTTCTTTGATCTCCTCGGCAATCTTATCGACCTCTTCACGACCTCTTCCCCATTCCCGGTATCCCTGGCGAATTCGTTCAAAATAGGGCCAATCCTCCAATCGAAGGATGGCAAGATTTTTATCAAAATAATCAATCAACTTACGGTCTTCGTATAATAACTCATACAGCATCTGTTTGGTAAAGCCCTTAATTCGTGACTGGAGAACCAGCTCCGCATTCTTACCGCATACATCAATCGGGTCAAATTGAATACACCCTGTTTGCCGAATATACTCCAGTATCCCCTCCTTAGCTGAAAACCGGTGCTCCCCCAGCAGACCATGCTTGCGTAGTAGAAATCGTCTTGCTTGTTGCTTCGTAAGTGTAACCGCCATCTTTTTTATCCCCCACTTCGATCATTCGTAATATTGAAAGTATTCCATCATACTCCTAAGCATCTTGTAGACCATAATCATTCACTAATACAGTGTGTCTAATAAATAATCTTCACAAGATGCAGATTGTTGATCTTTGTAATATCATACTAACTCTGTACCTAATAAGTTATCTTCTCCAGATACAGGCCACAAGCCTCGGCAAGGTCACCGGTTTGGTTTCGCAGCTTGGACTCGAATATCTCAGGCAGCTCCTCGCTCTTCCTGTCTCCAAGCCCAACTGCAATCAAGGTTCCCACCATCCAACGAACCATATTATAGAGAAAGCCATCTCCTCTGACACGCACATTGATAAATCCATCAATTTCTTCGAACTCGATAGAATTAATGGTTCTCTCCATGGATTTCTTCTTCGATTTGGCATTCGAAAAGGCAGTAAAATCATGAGTCCCGAGCATGTGCTTGCTTGCTTGGCACATCGCCTTAAGGTCCAACCCCCGGGTCACATGCATACTGTATTTTCGCATAAAGGGATTACTGTACTCCCTATTCCATATCTTATATAGATAGGTCTTTTCCTTCGCATTGTATCTGGCATGAAACAGTTCGGATACTTCTTCCACCTCAGTAACGCTGATATCCTGAGGAAGATAGCGGTTCATATAACGCAAGATCTCATCACAGGAGATTCTGGTTTCTGCCTTAACATTCGCAATCTGGGCAAGAGCATGGACCCCCGCATCTGTCCTGCTACAGCCTATTATCTCGGATGGTTGTCCAAATAGCTGGGACACCACCTGCTCCAGCTTATCCTGTATTGTAGCTTCCCCCTGACCCAGTCGCTGCCAACCCTTATATCTGCTTCCATCATACTGGAGGGTTAATTTATAATTATACATGTATGCTCCTTAAATTACCTATTCTATCATCTCTTCCAACGTGTATGAATTACATAAAAGGTTATTAATATTACAGCATAGAGTGCCACCACCACTAGTAAGGTCAGCATCCGCTCGGATTGTGTTCCGTCTGCGAACAACACCGGACCGAGTCCAAATAAGGTCACCAACAAAAGTAGCAGGATTAAGACTATATAGATGATTTTCTTCGCCATTCATCATCCCTCCTTTGATTTTCCTATTACCTAGTATGCACCTGTATGAGACAACTTATTGCTGCTTTATTCTTAACTTATTACATATAATTCTGATAATCAGTCCAATTTTCAATCAGAAGCTGAGGTGTATCCAGCCCATAAGGACAATGCTTCTTACAATGGTCACAATGAATGCAGTCCTCCACCATCCTCATCTTGGTCTTCCATGAATCGCTTAGATAGGTGGATACCGGCGCTCTGCGCAGCAATAGAGACATTCTTGAACAGGTCGGAATATCAATCCCGGCCGGGCAGGGCAGGCAATATCCGCAACCTCTGCAGAAATCCTTCGCTAACTCTTCTCTATCCTTATCAATTACTGCCTGAAGCAATTCATCCAGTACCGGAGGTTGATTGCTATAGCTGATGAATTCCTCCAGCTCCTTCACTCTCTGGATACCCCAGATCGGAAGTACATGATCGAACTGATCGAGATAAGCATACGCAGCAGCGGAATTGGTAATCAGTCCACCGGACAAGGCTTTCATAGCGATGAAACCAATGTTCTTCTCCTTACATAGCTGTACCAGTGCAAGCTCCTTCTCCGAGGTCAGATAACTGAATGGAAATTGGATCGTCTCATATAACCCGGATTGGGCTGCTTCTATTGCAATCGGTAAACGGTGGTTGGTAATTCCGATATGCCTGATCATACCCTTTGCCTTAGCCTCCAACATGGCTTCATATAAACCCGTTCCATCTCCTAATTTCGGACAAAAGCTTGGATTATGGAACTGATAAATATCCAGATAATCTGTCTGCAGACAGGCAAGTGTTGCGTCCAGCTGCTGCCAGAATTCCTCTACCTTATTGGTCATAGTCTTAGAGGCAAGGTAGATATTGCTTCTAACCTTACCAAGTGCATAACCCAGCTTCTCCTCGCTGTCAGAGTAAAACCTCGCCGTATCATAGAAGTTAATCCCATTGGTATATGCCTTCTGAAGGATTGTAGTAGCCTCCTCCTTACCAACCCTCTGGATTGGTAAGGCACCGAAGCCGTTTTTATTTACAGTGATATTCGTTGATCCTAATGTAATCTGCTTCATCTTATCTCCATCTTGCTGTCTGGCAGCTTTTCTTATTCGTTTAGTTTCTCCCAATCGACTTCTAATGGAGTAATTGTAACATTATTTGAATCGGATTTAAAGGTATTTATCCATTCCGGCTGCTTTGGAAGCTGTTCGGAGGGTTCATTAATCTCAGGAAAATCAGCATATTCTTGATGAATTACCTTGATTCCGTTGAGCTCCCACCACTGTTCATCCGTAAGTCTGGACGTGCTGGTGAACTCATAATGGGAATATACACTGCCCCTGCTCAGGTACAAGCTGCCATTGACCGGAACCACAACATAGATTTGATCAAAATATCCGGTACCTAAGGTAAGGTATGCTCCAGGTGCTGAGCTTATATCAGATACCAACATATCACTGATTTCGATATTCGGATAGTCCTCGTCAACAATACCATTTAGAAAATACGTAGCTATACTTTCCATACTACCGCCATAACGTAGAAGCTGATCATTCTCTTCCTCCGTTAATGGCTCATTGTTCAATTCCTTCGTGGAACAGGTAATCAAAAACTGTAATAGTTCCTTATACTCATCCGCTCCTCTCATTAGGCTTTCATTCAGCATTCCTCGCTCTTTTAGGATTGAGATCGTATAGTCTGTCAGATAATATAGCTTCATATATAACACTACTTCCGGCTCTACATAGTGATAGTCCGCATATTCTATAGGTCCGCCCATCTCTGCTATAGCCTGTTTACCATATAGAACTGTATCATGCTTTAATTCCGTATAGCTTCCGAGTGCAGTGCTTAACGCTTTATTCTTCCATGCCTGGGTCGTCATAAAGAAAGGCATTCCTGAGATCTTGTCATATTCCGTAAGAGCAGTCTGGAGCGTCCAGAGCCAACCGGTATACAGGTTGGTGGCCCAAAAGTCTGCATTTAAGGCTGCTACCTTATCCTTCCACTCCTTATAGTGAATGGTATACTCCGGCCATTTTTCCTGGGGCTGATATACCTCAAATTGCAGCTGTTCTGCCAAACCACTCCCCAAAACTCCCATAACATCAAGACCACTTGGTATCGGTCGGACAATTGGTGTAATCAGATCCTGAAGAATATCAGAATCAAGAATATATCTCTGACCCATGAAACGGAACTGCTTCTCTGTCTGCAAAGTTGAACTGATCATCTTACCTTGAATCTTTGGTTCCGGCAAAGCCTTCACTGCCAATTCAAGCCTCGAATAATACTTCTCGTCGTTGAACGCATTCGGGTCCTCCATATCCCCGAACACCTCTTTGCGAAGCTTATTCATAGTAAATACATCAATATCATCGGATAGACCTACATAACTGGAGGTAGGCACATAGATATTGGACCAGAGCTCGGCATCACTGATCTGCTCTGACTTAGCGAAGGTCATATAGGCTATCAATAGGGACTTTAGAACATTATCATATTGATATTCATCCCTACTATAAAAAGCATAGGGGAAAGTACCAAACCACATCATGGTACGAAAGAACTTACCTAGTTCCTCGGTCCGCGTATAATGACCACGCACGGTAAACTGACTGTAATCTACCTCCTTGTTGATTAGCGGAGACAACTCAATCCCAGAGGCCTTATCGCTGAGTTCATATTCCTGCTTTGCAATATTCATAAGCTCTGCATCTACCTCCACCGCTAGCGCAGTGGATTGAAGCATCAGCATTCTGGCAACAAGAAAGTACACCACATTATTCTTCTGAAGTTCCTTAAGCTTTTCATCCTCCAGGGTATTCAGAAGTAAGATGGACTTATCCAGCATCTGCTTCGTCATCAGCTCCAGATCGTCATATAGGAAGGAGGACTCTACATTAATTAAGGTTTTATCATAAAACTGGTGATAGAGATGGAGCACGGTATCTGAAGTGATAAAGTTCGGTACCCCGGAGTATTCATTCGAATCATAGGTATAATACATCTTTGTACTCTGTGTGGGAACTACTACAAAGCCATTCCCTACGAGCTTTTTGATCTGCTCCTCACTAAATCCGGAAAACTGATCAATATTCTTGATATTGGATAGGTCCTGCGCAATCTTATAAGCCGGAACCTTAGCTTCATAGTTAGGTATCACATAAGGCACCTTAGTAAGCTTTGCTGTATCTACCGAGGTCCAATCGGTATCCAACGATAATTCTTTCGCTCCCTCTTCTACCACACCAGCTACCGGTGTCGGTGTAGTAGCCTCTGGATTCTGGAGACTTTCTGTTATTGTCTCGTTTGTTTCATCCTTCGTCTTATCTCTCTGACACCCTGTGAATACAAGACACAAGCATATGATCAATATACCTATCCTTTTCATAATATTCCTCCATTCCTCGCCTAAGGTGGAAAAGCTTCTTCTTCACCTTTCAACTTTGGTTAATTGTCCCTTCTTTAACATAAACAGGTCTGACTTCTCCATTCCTTGTATATAAGTCATACGTAAGCGGTTCTCCTCAACAATCTCCACCTTGATGATATCCTCATAATCCTCACTACGAGCCAGCAGAAGAAAGCCAAAATCAAACCAATGATATAGGAATAGATTTTTCTTACCTTCCTTGGTGGTTGAGAGAAATATCAGCTCCTCGCCCTTAGTATCTACTAATTCTCCTGCAATAAAGTTCTCCCAGGTTCCGGCGATGGCTGAACCGGTCCATTTCTTCACTAATTGCCCGTCAATATAATTGAATATAAACAGTCGATTCTTGTCTTCCTTATCATAATAAGTGGTTTTTCGAACGGAAGTTAGGAGCTCAGTCACTCCATCTCCATCGATATCGGCAAGTTCTATTTTCCATGGCTTCAGGCCTGTAAAATCATTCTCATAGAGGCGATTCCATCGTCCTTTCTCTCCCTGCCCAAGTACTAAGAACAAATCGCCATACACCTTGTCACCTACAGAACTGACAAAGACATAGGCTCTATCGTCCTCAATGCTATAATCGATTAACTGTTCTTTGTCAATTAGTGCTTCCTGTAATTGTTTCTGCTCCGACCTATTCGAGAAGGCGGTACCTTCCCATAATACATAGAGCAAATAGAGAACTACTGCACATAATATGACCCCGATCATCAATCTGATTATTTTTCTTTCTTTGAATTTCATACCACACCATTTCCTTAGGTTCTATCTCATTATAAACAAGGCTTTCCTGATTTATACATTTCATCCAATATAGCCATATTTTACCACCCCTCAGGTGCAAAAACAATACAAAGAAAGGCCCTTAAAAAAACCTTAAGGTTTTCTTAAAGACCACTAAATCAGATTCATTCATTAGTTTCTCTCATCACGAAAAAACAAGAAGTAATAAGCATAAGCCTACTACTTCTTGGATTAAGTTTTAATCAATTATTATCTTCTGCCCTGGCTTCTCTGTCCACCGCGGTTATCTCTACCACCGAAACCATTGTTCTTCTCATTTTTTCTTGCTCTTCTGCAATTAGGGCATCTTACTGGCTCATTATCGAAACCTTTCTCTTTATAAAAAGCCTGCTCGCTTTCTGTAAATAAGAAATCTGCCTTACAATCCTTGCATACGATTACCTTGTCTGCCATACCACGTTCCTCCTTGAATTAAAAATAAATTACAATAAACATCGTTCCAATAGATTAAAGCGGTTGGCATAGGGAAATCAATCCAGATTAATATATGGGAATAAGTAGATTATAACATGCTAATAATTATTTGCAATACAAATAGCTTTAATATTAGCATATTCAGGCAAAAATAATTTTATCATATATTTACTGAATGCTCATTGATAAACAGATTTATCCTAATAAAATTACGATTAAAAATGTGCCTCCAAGGATAAGCTATTCTTGGAGGTGATTTATTTTGAAGGTAAGAGACATCATGACGAAAGACATTGCAAGCCTAAGATCTGACGATACCATCGAACATGCAGCTCAGCTAATGAAGCAGTACAACTGTGGATCTCTTCCGGTGTGCACTCAGGATAAGTTGATTGGAATAATCACTGACCGAGATATAGCAGTCCGATCCGTTGCCGCAGGAGAGGACGTCACCAGTAAAAGAGTCGGAGACGTTATGACGAGTGAAGTGCTTTTTGCTAATCCGGAGACGGATGTCAATGACGCCGCCAAAATAATGAGCGACCGACAGATCCGTCGTCTTCCCGTTGTTGAAAACAACAGCCTGATCGGCATCGTCGCCCTTGGTGATATCTCACTGGAGCCCGTCTGCCAGGAAAGTGCAGAGGATGCTCTTAAAAACATCTCCAAGCCAGGTGCAAGCTTAAGATAATTGGTATGTAGCTAATATTTTCTATATCATTTAAGATCACATCTGGTTTATGATAACAGATAAACCTTTCTATTATCACATGTGCTCAATGGGCACATTGGAATGGGGATGAAGCAAGATTAATTTTGCGTCATCCCCATTTTATGCGTCCGGTTATCGTTCGAAACGGAAATATTTGAAATCAAAATCGCTTCCCGGAAGGAAAATGAAGGTCACCTGCTGCTTGCCGGTCACTGAGCTAAGTTCATACTCGCGTTCCACATAGTCCTCCGAATATTTGAATTCTGCAATCTGATTCACATTGCCTTCCTCACCTTGGAAACGAACATGAATCGTATTATTCTCGATGTGGGAACATCCACAAAGTACAAGCTTCTTAAACCCTTCCGTTCCAAAATCCATATCGTCAAAAACGATGGTAACATTATTACCGATATGTGTGATTGCCTCTTCTGTAATCATAAAGGTATCACCATAAATATTATTATTCTCTAGGGCCGAGAGCTGCTCATAGGCCTTGATCGGTTTTTTGAATTCAAAACCCTTTAGGTTCAATCTGCGATTAAGCACGATGCAGAAGGTCGTGATACCCTTCAGACGTCTAGGTAG
>JAQZBA010000168.1 GCA_029239365.1 Herbinix sp.
ATAGATAGAATGTCCAGAATCTCTTTTCTTCCCACGGGATCAAGTGCTGAAGTCGGTTCATCACAGATGAGGAGTTTTGGCTCATGAAGAAGTGCCTGGGCGATTCCTAACCTCTGCTTCATTCCTCTAGAGAAGCCTCGTATCTTACGATTTACTCCATCCAATCCCACAAGATGTAGCATCTCCTGAATACGACCTTGGAGAAGTGTTCCTGTAAGTCCTGTAATCTCTCCGCAAAGCCCAAGGTATTCCTTCGGAGTCATATACCCATAGAATTCGGGAACATCGGGTAAATACCCGATAAATTGATTCGTCCTTGCATTACCATAAACCACTTTCTCACCGCAGACTTTTATCACTCCGGAATCCGATTGCAAAAAACCCAGAATCATCTTCATGGTCGTTGTCTTACCTGCTCCATTCTTACCAAGGAACCCATACACCGCATGCTCCTCTACCGTGAAACTGAGATCCTTAATTACAGTAACGTTACCAAAACTTTTATTCACTTGCTTTAGCTCTAGAATCGCCATTATTCCTCTCCCCTGCCGATGGTAAAGTATAGGATCGGTCCGATAATCTGCAGAACGACCACGAGAACCACCCATACAATTCGATTGCCAATTCGGTAATTCTTATGTCTCAACACATGCACCAGAGCTGTAATCATTAAAGTTAGCTCGATGAGGATAATTGGGATTAAGAACGGTAAATACTCCATTAATTCACTTGTTGTCCTAGGGTCCATTTCCATACCTCCCTTTTGCCGCAATGCGGCATCTACTTTTCTAATCTTCTCTTTATTCTTATGAAACGGTCGTTCTTCTGAAGCCCTTCAAACGCAGGATTCACTAATACGCTACTTCGTAAATCTTTTCGGATTAGCTCCATTTGTCTTGGAGAATCGGTATCCACATCCACCGAGGTAAAATAGCCCTCTAAGGCATCAAAAAATCGATTACCATGGAGATAAATAGTCTCTTTATCCAGTCTGAGTATCAGCTCTGCATATACCTCCAGAATCTCGATTGCTTTCTCCTCATTTCCATGAGCTGCATAGGCCGTCGCTCCACTCAGATAGATATTAATGAGGGCTGCCGGAGACAACTCCTCCAACTCAAATAGCTTACATAGTGATAAAAAGATGTGATAATATTCGTCCAGCTTTGCCGGTTGATCCGCATACATCCTAAAATAATCCGGGACAGCTCCCAACATGGTCACTAGGTTCACATAGGTATATCCCTGCAGATACTCGATAGCCTTTACTTTATCCCCCTTCATCAGATAAGCCTTCACCAATAAACTCTCCGGACTGTTCAAGGGAGCTACCTGGTTTTCCATTAATTCAATCGCCTCCTGAGGTCTGGCGAGACTTAAGTGGCACACAGCCTGCATTTGTATTGACAGCTTAGCCAGATGGGCTTCCTCGCAGGATTTCTCAATCCTAACAAATAGCTCCAGAGACCGTTCCAGTATCTCCTTCGTCCGCTCTATATTACCTGCAAGATTACAATGATTGATGAGTAGTGCTCCAATCTGAAACTGTAACTGCCAGCAAGAGAAGTACTTTCGCAGATATTCCTCACACTCAGTATATATTTTTTCAAAAGGCTCCTTAGTAAAGGATTGGGTCAAGCGATGACAAAGCTTTCGAATATTCTCCTTCTCCATCTGTGGCTCGTAACCAATCAGTCTATCCACAGTAATATCGAAATAGGCTGCAAGGATCGGTAACAGCAGAATATCCGGGTAGCTCTGCCCGGATTCCCATTTTGATACCGCCGGCTTTGATACACCGAGATGATTCGCAAGTTCCTCCTGTGTAATTCCCCGTTCCTTACGTTTTGCAGTAATGATACTCCCTATCTGTATTTCCTTCATTCCCTACTCCCTTCTAACTAGCACTGCTATTAAGCTTACTTCTATTCAAAATCATGTAGTCATTGTAGA
Source organism: Herbinix sp. (assembly GCA_029239365.1). Classification (GTDB taxonomy): domain Bacteria; phylum Bacillota; class Clostridia; order Lachnospirales; family Lachnospiraceae; genus Mobilitalea. Next base: position 1,954 of record JAQZBA010000168.1, read on the forward strand.
TCAAGTAAATGATATTTACAATGGAGTCATAGTTAACTCCTGTTAATTTATTTAACCTATAGTTAATTAGTAATCAATCTATCTCGAATATATGTTTGCTTTTTCCATATATTATGTTAAACTATTCGATAGAACAATGATTTCAGTCTGTAGAGCAGAGAAAGGTGAATAGTATATGGCGAATGCATGGATTCCCTGGTATGGGTGTAAGAAGAAGAGTGAAGGTTGTCAGAATTGTTATATTTATCGCGGTGCTGCAAGTCGTGGCATGGATGCCGGCCATATTCATAAGTCCGACAAGTTCGATCTTCCTCTACAGCGCAACAAGAAAGGCTCTTATGTCATCCCTCCTAACACTTTAGTCTTCACTAGCTTCTCTTCTGATTTTTTATTAAAGGAAGCTGACGAATGGCGACCGGATGCCTGGCGAATGATCAGAGAACGCAGAGACTGCAATTTCTTCTTCCTAACCAAGCGCCCTGAACGCTTATTGGAGTGCGTGCCCGAGGATTGGGGCGATGGCTACGAGAACGTAGAAATCGGTGTCTCCTGTGAGAACCAGCAGCGTGCCGATGAACGCTTATCTATCTTTATGAAGCTGCCTATTAAACGTAAATATATCATTCTGGCTCCGATGCTTCAGAAGATGGATATCGAACAATATCTGGATCCAACGCTTGCTTGTGTGGTTTGTGAAGGTGAGAGTGGACCGAATGTACGTCCATTAGATTACGATTGGGTCCTTGCTATCCGAGAGCAATGCATCCGACAGGGTGTAAGCTTCTCTTTCCGGCAGACCGGTTCAAATTTCATCATGGACGGGAAGCAGTATCAGGTTCAGAAGCGCTATCAGCACAGCCAGGCAAGAAAAGCCGATATCGATTATCACGCTCAGCCAACTGTATAGCTTGGTATAGAGACCGTATTCACTAAAGAACGCTAAAAATGACAATAGAAAGCTCTCCTATCAAGCTTTCTATTGTCATAAATATAAAAGAAAGGTTTTATCGATGAATACCTAAGACAGCATATATCTGTGAACTTGTCTGCATCTGACAGGCTCTTTCCGCAATTTCCTTCGCCTCCTCATAAGATAAGGAGCGAAGGATTTCTTTCACATTCAACAGTACGGAAGCGGACATACTAAACTCATCCAGTCCCATACCCAGAAGCAGCTTTACTGCATTCTCGTCTCCGGCAAACTCACCGCACATACCAACCTTAATTGAATTCTGGTGGCCAGCATCTATGACGCGCTTTATACTGCGAATTACTGCCGGATGGAAGGAGTTATACAGGTGTGAAATCTTCTTATTTCCCCGATCCACTGCCAGTAGGTACTGGGTCAAATCATTCGTACCGATACTGAAGAAATCTACTTCTCTTGCAAAATCCTCAACCAATAGGATGGAGGCCGGGGTCTCTATCATCATTCCCACTTCAATTGCTTTGTTATAATCAATGTTCTCTTGCTGTAATTCTTTCTTACATTCCTCAAGAACTTCCTTTGCATCATACAGTTCTTCTAAGGATATAATCATCGGAAACATAATCCTGACTTCACCATAGGCACTCGCTCGAAGGATTGCTCTCAGCTGAGTCTTGAATACCTCCTTCAGCTCTAAGCTGATACGGATGGCACGCCAACCTAAGAAAGGATTCTCTTCCACCTCAAACTCATAATAGGATAAGGCTTTATCTCCACCGATGTCCAAGGTTCGTATGGTTATCTCTCCGCTGCAAAGCTGGGCTGCTTCCTTATAGACCAAAAGCTGCTCTTCCTCCGTGGGAAAATGAGAATTATCCATATATAGGAATTCACTTCGGAATAAACCGATCCCGTCCATACCATACTCGAGGGCTTTCTTAATATCCTTAATTCCGCCAACGTTGGCACATAATTGAACTGTCTTGCCATCCCTTGTAACCGCAGGCAGAGACTTAAGTTGTGCCAGTGCTTCCTGATGCTTTCTCTGTTCTTCTATCTTATCATGATATTGCTTTAGGATATCCTCCTCCGGCTGAAGTATGATACTTCCCGCATGGGCATCCATAATAACCATATCATCTTGCTTAACCATACTCAATATTTCTTCCACACCAACCAGTGCGGGTAATCCAAGTCCCTTCGCCAGGATGGATACATGGCTTGTAATTCCACCCTCCTGGGTTATGAAGCCCTTAATGTGAGTCAGGTCCAGAGCAACGGTATCGGAAGGTGTTAAATCGCGTGCAATCAGGATAACCTCTCCTGTCATACCTTCAAACGGATTATGCTTCACTCCCTGAAGGAGGCACATGAGGCGATGACTGACATCTCTGATATCTGATGCCCGTTCCCGCATATATTCATCCTCCATGCTCTCGAAGATAAACAGGAACTCTGCAGCAGTAGCATCGAGAGCTGCTTCGGCACATTGCCTTCCGGCTCTTATCTTCTCGACTACCCCCTGATACAGAGCAATATCCTTCACCATCTCCAGATGTGCTCCGAAGATCTCATTGGTCTCTGCAAGCTTACCCAGTTCCAGCTCTGCGCAGGTAACCGCTTCCTCATAACGTTTGATTTGGGTCGGTATCTCCTGTTCCGATATCGTGTCAAATACCTTCTTCAGTTGTGGCTTCTCTAGTAAAAAAGCTCTGCCGATGGCAATTCCTCTTGACGTCGTTCGCTCTACATTAATAGCTAACATACCTTAGCCTCCATTATTCGCCTAAGCCACCATCAATTGCATTGATGACTGCCTCTAGATCTTCCTTCTCGGTTGCTCCGTTACATTCCACGACAATCTCGGTACCGGAACGGATTGCTGCACTCATCAGGATTAAGATACTTTTTGGATTGATTCGTTTCTCCCCAACCACTATTGTAATATCAGAATTGCACTGGGTACATACTTTTGCGAGTTCACTTGCCGGTCTTGCATGAAGACCGGACGCATTATTCACCGTTGTTTTTTGACTTACCATGATGATCCTCCTTACTGGTTATACCTCAAAATGCTCAAACAGTAACTTCTCAGCTTCCGTATTCCATAAGCCTTTATGGCGCTTGCAGGAATCAGAAAGTTTCTTAAAGAGTGGATCTGTCTTACCTAACTCCTCGAAATCATCGATTGCTGTCAGCGGCATATTGAAATGCATATAATTGAGCTTCTTACCACCCGGAATATGAGGCAAGTTCAAGGTAGCCTCTGCAACACTGTCGATACCGCCAACATGAGTTACCATAACAGCCGGTTCAATTAACTTCTTAGAAGCCAGATCAATCGCCTCTACTAAATCATCCGTATTACCACCGGTGGTTCCAATAATATGTGTACTGGTATAATGAACATTATACAGATTGATATCCGCTTTAAACTGATTATCGGTTGGTCCTGCAAAGAAGTTCATGCAGCCGTCAAAAGACAACAATGCATCACCCAGCTCTGCTACCTGGCGAATTGGCACATAGACAAATACATCATCATAGCCCATGCCCTCCGTAATTGCCATTAACTCTTCATAAGGATTAGCCATCGTCTGTGTATTAACATAGATAAGCTCTACTCCCTGCTCTGCTGCCGTAGCCTCTGAGATTACCTCTCGTGCTCTTGCAATTCTGTCATCACTAATGTCTGTAACCACAAGCCTCTTCGGCTTATTCTTGATGCATATACCATAGCTGACTGCACCCAGACCCATCGGACCACAGCCGCCCATTACTAACAGATTACCGCCTTCTTTCACACCCATTTCGTGATTGTAATTCTGTTTGTTGGTGTGATAATTCGCATGATAGCCTCCAATGATACAACTCATCGGCTCGCCGAGGGAGGCCTCAAAATAACTCTCACCTTCATAACTCAGAAGGCATCCTAACTCCATAACCTCCTGTGGAATGATACAATAGGTAGCAGCTCCACCGAAGAATTCATAGGAATATCCGGGGGATGCCAAGCTTCCCTTGTAATTTAAGGCCGGTTGAAGTGCATATTTCTGACCGGGTTTAAACTGATCTGCCCATTTTGAGCCAACCTTCACGATATCGCCGGAGAATTCATGTCCGATGATAATAGGGTTTGTATCTATGTTCTGAGGAGCACGTTTGTGCTTCTTACCCTGTTTTACCAGTTTATAAGTTGACATACAGATGCTGTCACTCACAACCTTTACAAGAATCTCATCCTCCTTAATCTCTGGTAACTCAAACTCCTCTAATCTCAAATCATCCATTCCATACATTCTGACTGCTTTTGTTTTCATATGCAATTTCGTTCCTTTCTACGTAGGACGTGTTGAACTATATTCCCTCTCACTACACAAGGATAATAATGAGCCTTCCTACTAGTTATATTAATGCTTCTACCTTAACTGTTTTTAGTAATTCATCTACCAGTTCCCGCTTCGGTGGCTTCGTTCCTCTAGTGGTTACTGCACCGGCTGAGGTGGCTACCCCTAGCTTTGCACAGTCTGCCAAGGGCATTCCTTGATGAATTCCGTAAGACAGCGCTGCTACCATCGCATCCCCTGCTCCAACGGTAGAATGCGCTTCCACCTTGAGTCCCGGACAACGAAGGACCTGATCCTTGGTTAAAAATAATGCGCCCATTTGCCCTAAGGAGATGGCAATCATACCAATACCGTTCTCTAATAATGACTGACCCATACTAATCAGCTCTGCTTCATCGACACGATAATCCTTATGAAAATATTCCTCCAGCTCATGGCGGTTAGGCTTAATAATATCCGGGCCAGCTTCCAGAGAGTGTATGAATAATTCTCCATCCGCATCGACAAATACCTTTGCCCCTTTTTCCTTTAGCTTCTGTGTTAAGGTCTGATAGACAGTTTTACTGATTCCATTGGGTATGCTTCCTGCGAGAACAAAAAGTGCTTCCTCATTGGCATAACTAAGCAGCTTTTCAGTTAATGCTCCCATTTCTTCCTCGGATACGATTGGTCCGGGCTCATTGAACTCCGTTACATTGCCATCCACTTCCACAATCTTGAGATTCGTTCTGATCTCATTCTGTATCTCAACAAAGTCTGATTGAATCCCTAGCTCCTGAAGAACCTTCTTAATCAACATTCCACCGCTTCCACCAACAAAACCGGAAGCGATTGTCTCACCACCTAGTTCTTTGATAGTCTTAGATACATTAATGCCTTTTCCGCCGGCATCCATGATTACATTCTTTACACGGTTTAATCCCCCGTGTACCATATGCTCCAGATCCACTGTCTTGTCGATTGCAGGATTCATCGTTACAGTAATTATCATATTTTCCTCCATCATACAGCCTTTCCTAACAAGGAAAGGCTGCTGCTTCCAACCAGTCTATCTCGTGATAACCATCTTACTTCCCTGTAAATGTAGCATAAATCTCATCCACACTGCTGTGGATCATATCTTCCACTGCTTGTTCCGTTGACAATTTATCTGCGATATTTGCAAGGATGTCGAGATGCTCGTCACCTTTGCCTGCAATCCCAATTACAATCTTAACTGCATCCTCATTCCATGTAACACCCTCCGGAAATACCATCACTGCGATACCGGAATTGATAATCTTACTCTTTACTGCTTCCACTCCATGTGGGATTGCAATTCCATTACCAATATTAGTGGAGAATGTATTCTCCCTCGCCAGCATACCTTCAATGTAACTTGCTTCCACATAACCGCTGTCACATAGTACCTGGCCTATTTCGCGAATGATCTCTTCCTTCGCTTTTGCTTTACTGTTTATTATGATATTCTTTTTCTGTAATAATTCCATTTGTCTTACCCTTTCTGTCTAAAAATCTATATGTTATGATACTGATGTACCTGTTCTTCCGGCCAAACCGTTTTCTCCGTCTGTTCGTTGTATTGTCTCTTCTTACCATTATAAACGCATACTGCCCTTAATATCAAATGATACAAATATGAGTTTGACACCATCCATTAGCGACATTTCTAAAAGTCAGCTATACCCGGTCTAAATACTGGCTGAAGTACCTCTTTAATTCCAATGCAATGTGGGTACGAATATTTTCCTTATCGCCGGTAAATATGGTATTCAGAAAGTCGTTGCTCTCCACCAGCTTACTACTTAGATATCCCATGACACTGGTGTTCTCCGTAAGATGCTCATCCTCCGGAATTAACATAATAATTACTGCACGAATATTTTTGAAGAACGGATCCTTAAACTCTCCCAATTCCTTCGTCAAACATACCGAAAAGCAAGGCCGAACTACTCCCTTGGTTCTGCTGTGCAGCAAAGCAAAATCATATTCCGGAATAATCTGAGAAGCAATCTTCTCTCTTCTTTTAATATCCTCCTGGATTAAGACACGCTTCTCATTATAAGAGGAGAGCCGTTCTGTGATGGCTACTA
>JAQZBA010000169.1 GCA_029239365.1 Herbinix sp.
AGGCCCATATGATTACTTCCTTTTTTCTGCAATCGTATGTAGGAGCCAATGACACTTACGATATCATTTCTACTTCTTATTTCTTCGACTAACTCGTCCGAATATAACATAGTGCACTCCTCCCACCTAGAAAACAAGATGAATTGATAAATCAGTTCCCTTGTCAAAAATTATGTCTCACACTGATCAGTTCTTCTATTTATAGTTATGGATACTCAACGAGTTTAATATACACTCCAAGCGGACGGAATCATCAAATCCTTAAATTTTGTAACCGCATAACGATCGGTCATACCTGCTACATAGTCGCATACAACACGGTAAGGCGGTTCATCCAGCTTCTTCATCCTCTCCAGGTATTCCTCCGGAAGCATTTCTAAATGATCCAGATAATATACAAATAAGGTCTCCAATAAGCGTTCTGCCTGTTCCTCCTGGCTTTTTGCTCTTTTATTCATATAAACGCTTTCAAACATGAACTCCCTCAAATGCTGCATTGCAGCAGCCATATTCGGTGACATAATGATGTCGTTCTTATTCTCACTGTTCGATATAATATCATGTACCAGGGTATCCAGCCTTTTTCCGAGGCTAAGCCCAAGAACTTCTGTAAATTCCTTCGGGATCTCATCCTCCTTGATGATCTGCCCACGGATCGCATCATCGATATCATGGTTGATATAAGCTATCTTGTCACAATATCTGACTATCTTACCCTCCAGGGTATTTGGCTTACCTTCGGTCTGATGATGTCTGATTCCATCCCTGACCTCCATGGCTAGGTTTAAACCCTTTCCATGATTCTCTAGTATTTCAACTACACGAATACTCTGCAAATGATGTTGAAAGCCTTCCGGGCATACACGGCTTAAGGCTCGCTCTCCGGCATGTCCAAAGGGAGTATGTCCCAAATCATGGCTTAAAGCAATCGCTTCAGTCAAATCCTCATTCAGCAGAAGTGCCTTAGCAATCGTTCTTGCAATCTGCGATACCTCTAGGGTATGGGTTAGTCTGGTTCGGTAATGGTCACCTTCCGGTGCTAAAAAGACCTGGGTTTTATGCTTTAATCTCCGAAATGCTTTGGAATGAAGGATGCGATCACGATCCCTTTGATAGATCGGTCGAATATCACAGGGCTCCTCATATCGGTCCCTACCAAGTGATTGGTCAGAAAATGCAGCATAAGGACTTAATATTTCATGCTCCCTGCGTTCCAGCTTCTGCCTGATATTTAAGTTTTGTTCCATATCAATCCCTCCCATATCCAACAACAAACACAGTCAATGAATATACCAAGTGTTAATTATTCTTTCATTATTCAGATATTATAAAGATGAATTTGAACCTATACTACTAATATTCTACACATAACTTCCATTTCCTTTTTTATTTAGTAACAAAAATTTGGTTCCGTTGCTAACAGTCGGATTAATATAACAGTTAAATTCAAGTGCATTTATATCATGAATCGGTAAAACGGATGAGATCATTTCTCATCCGCTTCATAATTTATGACAATAGGAAGATCGCAAAGCATGCTTCCTATTGTTCACACTTGTCACTAACAAATTCCCCGAGTAGGCGCTTTAGTTCGGTAATATATGTGTAAAAGTCACTTACAGAATGATTATTTAACATCTATAGACATTTCATATTCTACAATACTCCCTAACACAATCTATTAAGTCCATCCTGTTTCACACAAGATTATGAATTTCCGCATTTATCCTTCTTTTGACAGGAAGAGCAGCCATCACAGCAAGATTTACCTGCCTTTACGTCCTTTGTCTTCTTATATATAACAAAACCGGTATAACCTATAATTAATATTCCAAGAATGATACCTGCCATAAGATGATCCCCTTTCTAAGTAAGTTATAACATAGCTCTGATCTACAGAGCCTGGCTGCTATAAAAATAAACTTCCAATCTGAAAGATAAGAGTTGATATTAACAACGCCACACCAAGCTGGAATAAGATTGTGAATATAGTCCATTTCGCAGAACGCATCTCTCTCTGAATAACACCGATGGTTGCTGCACAAGGGATATACAATAGACAAAATACCATCAAAGCATAGGCGTTTAAGGCGCCAAAACCATATTCCGCCAGCATCTCGGTTAAGCTGGTCATACCTTGAGGTGATGTGATATTACTGATCTGGAACAATACACTGAAGCTGGATACTACAACTTCTTTCGCAGCGATTCCGGATATCAACGCAACCACTACCTGCCACATACCAAGTCCTGCCGGCTTTAAGACAGGGGCTATCGCCTTTCCAACTATGGCTCCAAAGCTTTCTGACATATCACTGACCATACCGTTCGGTCCAAAATTCAAGATAAACCATATCACAACTGAGGCAGCGAAAATTGTAGTTCCTGCCTTTGTTAAGTATTCCTTCACCTTCTCCCATACATAGATAAATATAGTTCGTAGATTCGGTGTCTTATACTCGGGTAATTCGATGAGTAAGGTATTCCCCACACTGTGGTCCGATTTATTATTCATGGCAAAGGCAACCAGGATTGCAACCGCTATACCAATCAGATACATCGAGTATGCTACCAGCATCGCATTTCTTCCAAAGAACATCTGCGAAAATAGTACATAGATTGGAAGCCGTGCACTACAGGACATAAATGGAGTCACTAATATCGTCTTTCTTCTATCTCTCATATTTTCTAACGACCGGGATGCCATAATCGCTGGCACAGTACATCCAAAGCCTAGCAGCATCGGGATAAATGCCCTGCCCGAAAGACCAAGCTTTCCCATAACACCATCCATTACATAGGCAACTCTCGCCATGTAACCGCTATCCTCCAGATAAGCTAATGCCAAAAACAAGATGAATATATTCGGAAGAAAGGTTAATATTCCTCCTACACCGGCGATAATGCCATCGACAATCAATGATGTCATAAACAATCCGGTATGGATATACTCCAAAATATATAATACTCCACCCGAAAATGCCTCTAATCCAACCTCGAATACTCCTTTGATTAAATCACCAATCTGGAAGGTGAAAAAGAATACCAGCCCCATGATACCTAGGAAGATCGGCAACCCAAGAAAGCGATGCGTCAGGATTCGGTCAATTTTATCTGTGAATGCCGCCTTTACATGCTTATTTACAAGGACCTCTTCAATAATCTCTTCAATAAAATCATATTTTTGATTAATGATGTCACCTTCATAACTATGGCTAATTACCTTCGCAAGCTCCATGGGATACTTTGCCATAACCGCTTCATCCATTTCCATTAATTTGATGGCATGCCAGCGAAGATTTTCAATATTACCGTAATTATTTCGTAAGAGCTCACTAACCTCATCTATCTTATCTTCAATATCATCGCTATATACAATCGTGTATTCATTATGATGTTCATGCTTATGTTTATGTCCGTTCTCTTTATTGTGTTCATGCCCATGCTTATGACTTCTCTTTTCATGATGATGTTCTAAATTATGATCCAGATTCTTACCTCTGTGATGGGATACGGTGTGCATCAGAATATCCAAGCCCGTCTTCTTTCTCGCAGATACCGGAATTACCGGAATGCCTAGCATCTCCGGTAGACGATGGAGGTCAATCTCCATGCCTCGCTCTTCTACAATATCCATCATATTCAAAGCCAGAACCACCGGTTTACCTAGTTCTATTAATTGCAGCGTTAGATATAGATTTCTCTCCAGGCTGGAAGCATCAACAATATTCACTATGACATCCACATTAGAATCAAGGATATATTCTCTGGTTAATCTCTCCTCCATCGTATAGGAGGTTAAGCTATAGATACCCGGTAGATCCACTAGCTTAAATCGATGGTCATGATATTTGAAGGCCCCTTCCTTCTTCTCAACCGTAACTCCAGGCCAGTTCGCCACCTTAAGGTTTGCACCCGTATAAGCATTAAATAGTGTTGTTTTACCACAATTCGGATTACCGACAAAGCCAACTTGAATTACGCTCTTCATCATGATGCCTCCTTCAGGTGTATTGTTTCAGCTATTTTACCACCAAGAGCCAGTCTGCTTCCTCTAACCATAAGAATGACAGCACCGCTTCGGCTTTTATTTAGAATATTAATATCCGTACCTCCGGTGAGACCTAAAGCCTCTAGTCTTCGCCTTGTTACTATATCAAGGTTCAACGAACTTACGGTATAGGTTGCTCCTATTTTCGCATCGCGCAATGTCATTTTTAACATCCTCTCTATCGTTGAGTGCCTAGCCCACAATGTAAATAATTGACTCTAATTGATAATAATTATCATTTGCTACTACATTATAATCGGGTAGCTAATCTTTGTCAACACGAATACAAATAATAATATCTGGTAATAAAAAAAGAAGCGAAAGGATACCTTCTTCCTCCTCTCGCTTCTTATAAAACGTCTATATAGACGCAATCTTATGTAGTATAAGATTTTATTAATTTAATTTTTATCAACTCATTTTACTTGAATCTGTTTCTAATATCGCCTTGTGATTTTATACTATTAACAATTAATCCTCAGGCTTAGTCTGTTCTCTGATGGAATAGACGCAGCCACAATAATCCTGGCGATATAAATTATACTCTCCGGATAACTCGATCGAGCGCTTATAACCGTTCTTCTTCTTAAAATCAGAAGGAAGATAGAAAGTCCCATATTCTGCAGCCAGCCTACTGCCTATCTCATTGAGCTTCTCGGCATTCTTGTGTGGGCTGATGGACAAGGTCGTTGTAAAATACTCATATCCACCCTCCTTCGCCAACTGCGCTGCTTCTCGAAGACGTAATTCATAGCATACAAAACAGCGGTTACCACCCTCCGGTTCACCCTCCAGTCCTCTGATTGCCTGGTAATACTGTTGCGGTTGATAATCCCCTTGTTTGAAATAAACCTGGGATGCTAAGGGCATCGCTTGGATCAGCTGTATCTGTTCCTCTACTCTCCTAATATATTCCTCCTGCGGATAGATATTCGGATTATAATAGAAGATCGTAATATCGAAGTGATTCGATAAATATTCTAAAACATAGCTGCTACAGGGTGCGCAGCAGCTATGGATTAATAGCTTCGGTCTATGTTTTTCTTCGATAAGCTTCTCGATTAGATTATCTAATTCTTTTTGATAATTCATTTTATTAATTCCAGCTTCCTTAATACATTTTCAAATTTATCCTGATCAATCGGTTTTCCGGCGTAGGCTGTACACCCCAGGTCAAATGCCTTAGTTACATTCTTGCCCTCATTTAATGCTGTTATCATAATAATCTTTACTGCTTTCTCTTCAGGAACAAATCTTTCTATCTCAATTTCTCTTATTTTTCTTAACGCCTGATATCCGTCCATACCTGGCATCATGATATCTAAGCACACCAGGTCATAGCCCTCATTCTCGTCTAAAGCCATCGAAAAAGCTTCCACAGCTTCCATTCCATCCACAGTAATGTCACATTCACCATATTTTGATAAAAATCGAAGCATGAATTTTCTGCTGGCAAAATCGTCTTCCGCAATTAACACTCTCAAGTATATGATCCTCCCGTTCGAATACTTAATATACAACAGAAAGATCTCATTATATTCCTTCTATTGTCACAAACTCATGACATTACAATCGCCAGTTCAATCAATAGTACTATAACACTATTACTGATCAGCTTCTATGAAAACTTTTAAAAAGGTAAATAATCGCTTCATCTCTTCTTCGGTACCTATGGTAATGCGCAAGTAATTGTCGATTCTTGGTACATTAAAGTAACGCACATAAATATTATTGCTTCGTAAATATTCAAAAATAGACTTCGCCGGGATACTTTTATGTGATGCAAATATGAAATTAGCTCCGGACTTCGGGAAGGAAAAGCCCAGTTCCATCAATCTCTGTTCTGACCAGTCTCTGGTAGTGATAATTTTCCTTATTCCTTCTTTATAATATGCAACATCCTTCACCGCTTCAACTCCTGCATAGATCGCAGTCTGGTTCAGGGTATAGGAATTGATGGAATACTTCACATCATTCAGGGCTTTGATCAAAGCCGCATTACCCATGGCATAGCCTATACGCATTCCCGCCATTGATCTTGCCTTAGAGAAGGTCTGAACGACAACAAGATTATCATATCGATTGATCAGCTCCACCGCCGAGGCTCCTGCAAAATCTACATATGCCTCGTCAACGATAACAATTGACTCTTGATTGTTCTTAATGATATCCTCTATTACGGAAAGCTCCTCATAAACCGAGGTCGGTGCATTGGGATTGGCAATCACGATACCACCGTTTTCTTTATTATAGTCTTCTTTACTGATATGGAAGTTATCATCCAGTGCCGGTCTAACATTCGGAATCCGGTATAAGTCACACCAAACCGGATAGAAGGAATAAGTGATATCAGGAAACAGTATCGGTTTATCGGAATTGAAGAAAGTTAAGAAGGCCGTTGCTAATACATCGTCGGAACCAACACCTACGAAGACCTGATCATCTTCCAATTTATAATAATGAGCCAACTCCTGAACCAATCGCTTTATCGTCGGATCAGGGTATAATCGCAAAATATCTGCATCCATGTTCTCAAGAACTTTTTTTACACCCGGGGCCGGTGGATAAGGATTTTCATTCGTATTCAATTTCACCATATCCTTATGGTTTGGCTGTTCTCCGGGTACGTAAGGTACTACGGTCCTAATATTCTTCTCCCATTGTCTCATATTCCATACTCCTGCGCCAGCAGCTTAAACTTCGGCAGTGAACGCTCTATCATCGAATAATCCACACAATATGCAATCCTGCAGTATCCAGGACATCCGAAGGCAGATCCGGGTACAATGAGCAGATTATGTTTCTTGGCAGCCTCACAAAACGCCTTATCATTCTCTTCAAAGGCCTTAACAAACAGGTAAAAAGCACCCTGGGGCTTCACGCATTCAAATCCATAGGAAACCAAATTATTATATAGTAACTCTCTATTACGATTATAAATCTCCACTTCTACCTTAGCATCCAGACATTTGGCTACTGCTCTTTGTATCAGGGAGGGAGCATTCACATATCCGAGAATACGGTTCGCCACATTCGCTCCGGCAACAACATCTTCGAAGTCATCCACTTCCTTCGGTATTACCAGATATCCGATTCTCTCGCCGGGAAGCGAAAGCGATTTACTGAAGGAATAGCCTACAATCGTATTGTTATAAAACTTGGTGAGGTATGGGACTTCAACTCCGTCGTATACGAGTTCTCTGTAGGGTTCATCTGCAATCATGTAGATCGATGTACCATATTCCGTTTGCTTCTTATTTAATATATCTGTCAGTTCTCTGATGGTCTCTTCAGAATAAACGACACCGGTCGGGTTATTAGGTGTATTCACAAGCACGGCTTTTGTCTTAGCCGTAAGCTTTAACTCAAATTCCTTCAAATTGGGTTGGAAATCTACGGTATTGGGGCTGATAACAACCATCTGCCCGTCGAAGTTGCCGACATAATTACGATATTCACCAAAGAAAGGCGCAAATACAATTACCTCATCTCCTGGATTTAATAACGTCTTTAATATAACATTCAGACCACCGGCAGCACCAACAGTCATAATAATATTGTCGCTATGAAATCCGGTTCCAAAATTATGATTAATTGACGTTGCAATCTTCTCTCTGACATCCTCATAGCCGGAATTATTCATGTATCCATGGACCAGATTCGGAGCTTCTTCATTGATCACCTGCAACAGAGCTTCTTTAATCTCCTTCGGGGGTTCTACACTGGGATTACCTAAGATAAAATCATAAACATTTTCAGCACCATAGATACCTGCAAGTCTTTTCCCCTCTTCGAACATTGCTCTGATGATTGAGCTATTTTTTACTAATCCAACCATTTTTTCTGAAATCATTACATCCCTCTTTTCCGGCAAAGCCATTTCGAATTTTGCCCTAAAGTATACCATACTCTTGCATGGTTATCAATACCCCTGTTATATTTATACAACCCTGAAATTACTAAAAAGAGTTGTCTTATCCAAGACAACTCTTTTTAATCATGTTGATACAATTTCAAAAGCCTAGAAGAACAAGGAGTATGCTCCAATAATCATTCTTTACAGTGATCCCTACTCTATGTGTTAGTTTGTGCTGAGGAAGACGCAAATGTTTCATCAATACCCGATATTATAATAATGAATTTTCTATGGAATTCATTATTATATTATCTAAGAATTCAGCTTGCTGAATTCTTTATTCTCAC
>JAQZBA010000170.1 GCA_029239365.1 Herbinix sp.
AATCACCTTAATGTATCACAACCATGATTTTGAATTCCTGAAGACAACAGAAGGTGAATATGTACTGGACTACATGTATCGTACTTACGGTGCAGAGGTATGGCAGGTGGAGTTAGATACCTGCTGGACTAAGGTAGCAGGTGAGGACCCAGCCACCTATATGAAGAAATATGAGGGTAGATTACCCGTCGTTCATCTGAAAGATTATACTAAAAATGGTTCTTTTGAATTCCGCGCTGTAGGCAGCGGTGTTCAGGATATACCCTCCATCTTATCCCAAGCGATTGCCGGTGGTAGTGAGTGGGTTGTGGTTGAGCAGGATAGTCATACAGAATTCACAGCTTTAGAGGACGCACGCATCAGTAGAGATTATCTTAAGTCCTTGGGTTACTAGATTATAAAAGTGCAATATAATGGAGGTTTGGTCATGAGAAAAGTTAAGATAGGTATCGTCGGTTGTGGCGGTATCGCTAATAACAAACATTTACCCGCAATTCAGAAGAATGGTAACTATGAGATAGTTGCTTTCTGCGATATCGATAAAGAGAAGGCAGAAGCAGCAAAAGAGAAATTTGGTACTACAGATGCCCGTGTATATATTGATTATGCTGAGTTAGTAAAGGAAGCGGATCTTGAGGCAGTCTATGTATTAACTCCGAATAAATCCCATGCAGCAATCTCGGTTGCAGCGATGAAAGCCGGAAAACATGTAATGTGTGAGAAGCCGATGGCAAAATCCTATGCAGATGCAAAGCTGATGCTGGAAACTTCCAAGGAGACCGGTAAACTGTTAACCATCGGATATCAGAATCGTTACCGTCAGGATTCAAAATTCTTAAAGACTGCATGTGAAAATGGAGATCTGGGAGAAATCTATTATGCTCGTGCCCATGCTGTTCGTAGACGTGCAGTACCGACTTGGGGTGTATTCCTGAATGAAGAGGAGCAGGGTGGTGGTCCGTTAATCGATATCGGAACGCATGCGCTGGACTTAACACTTTGGATGATGGATAATTATGAAGCTGAATCTGTTACAGGCTCCGTATACCGTAAGCTTGCTGACCAGACAGATCAAGGCAATGCCTTTGGTGATTGGGATCCGAAGGGATTTACTGTTGAGGATGCAGCCTTTGGTTTTGTCAAGATGAAGAATGGTGCAACCATACACCTGGAATCATCGTGGGCGCTAAACACTCTGGAAGTTGATGAAGCAAAGACCAGTCTTTGTGGAACCAAAGCAGGTGCTGATATGAAGGATGGACTTCGTATTAACCGTGTTCAATACAACAAACAGTGTGTTGAGAAACCTGATCTGGGATCCGGTGGAGTAGCATTCTTTACCGGTCAGAGTGATGATGCTCCTGATGTTGAGCAAAGAGTATTCTACAACGCGATTACCAAAGGGGAAGACCTGGTTGTGAAGCCGGAGCAAGCAATTGCAGTTACAAGAATCCTCGAAGCGATTTATGAATCTGCTCGTACCGGCAAGACTGTATATTTCAACGAATAGAATCGCTAAAATATTCGCAGGTATCTAACCTGTGCTTGAGTGACATATTATTATATTGGGCTCTGTTAACCATAAGTAAGAATTTACTTTGGATAACAGAGCCTTAATGATTCTTGGCATCAATCGAAGGTTACTGTACACCCCAGTCATAGTTGATGATATTAGATCAATCAATGTTTCCGAAAGCAACTCCAATTTGAAAATCATCAATTGAACTCATCCTGCTACCTTACTGGGGGGTATGAATTAACATAGAGATAAGATAGTGTTCGTAGAGCTAGAGATCATAGAAAGTTTGCCGGCTTGTCTGAGTCTTGACAAAATCTAAAATTTGTCATATGATATGGCAAGATAGTAATTTTATAAGAAGACGAAGGCGATGGAGAAGGAGAACTTTTCTTAAGCCAATTACCGCTGATGCCAAAATTAGTAGTGCGTCAGCCGAATGGAGCAGAGATGAACACAACACTTAGATGGATTAAATTTGAAGCTATTATGATCGCAATTTTACCTGTTAAGGGGATAAGTGCGCTCAAATTGAATAGCTTTGAAGATAACCCTATAAGTCGGTTGGATATTTCATAATAGAGATAATGTATCATTATGATTAGAGGAACCCAAAGCTTATTCGGCTTTGGGTTTTTTGTGTTTATAAATATTAGATGATGAAAGATTGAGGTTTTGAGATGATTGAATTAAATGTAAATGAATTAGTGAAATTTTATGGAGCAAATAAATTATTTGAACATATCTCTTTTGAGATTAAGACCGGAGAGAGGATTGGTCTCATTGGTCAGAATGGATGTGGAAAAACCACTTTGATGAAGATATTAATGGGTATTGAGGAATACCAGGGTGGGGAGATTAGTCTTCGCAAGGATAATAAAATAGGCTATCTGAATCAAATACCGGTCTATGAGAAATCAGCTACCACCATGGATGTGTTACGGATGGCCTTTGCTGCGGTATATCTCCTTCGCAGTCAGATGGAAGAGCTGGAGCATTGTATGGGTCTGCTTGAGGGAGATCAGTTAGAAAAGGCAATGAACAGCTATTCCAGACTTCTGGAGCAGTATGAATTGAAGCATGGATATGAAGTAGATACGAGAATCGATAAGGTCACCGGAGGCTTGCAGATTGATGCTCAGATGAAAGATATGCTTTTTGAACAGCTCAGTGGAGGGGAGAAGACACGAGTTATCTTAGCGAAGATATTATTGGAGGAACCGGATATCTTGCTGCTGGATGAACCGACGAACCACTTAGACCTAGTGACGATTGAATGGCTCGAGGGTTTTCTACAAGAATATAAGGGAGCAGCACTCATTATTTCTCATGATCGTTTCTTCCTCGATCATGTAGTGAGTAAGATCTACGAATTGGAGTTTGACCATGTAGAGCAATATCTGGGTAATTACAGCTATTTCGTGGTAGAGAAGGAACGACGGTTCCTAATTGAATTTCGTAATTACCAGAATCAACAACGTAAAATTGAACGGATGGAGCAGCAGATTGAGCGATATCGTATCTGGGGTGTGATGCGCGACAGTGAGACGATGTTCAAACGTGCCAAGGAACTAGAGAAGCGTCTTGAGAAAATCGAGGTACTGGACCGTCCGGTAGTCGATAAGCGCAAGATACGTCTGAATCAAAAGGCAATAGGCAGATCAGGGAAGCTGGTTTTGGAGCTGACTGGCATCAGTAAAGCTTACGGTGAAAGAGAATTACTTCATGATATCAACCTTGGTTTGTTCTATCAGGATAGTGCCTGTATCATTGGCGAAAATGGTAGTGGAAAGACTACGATACTGAAAATGATATTAGGTGAGGAGACCGCAGAGGAAGGAACGATCCGGATTGGGGCAAATGTGGTGATTGGGTATCTGCCTCAGCATGTAGCATATCCGGATGAAGAGCAGACTGTACTAGAGTATTTTGCTCGCCTTCATAATCTGACGAATGGAGCGGCAAGATCGCAGCTCGCGAAGGTACTATTCCTTCAGGAAGATGTGAACAAGAAGCTCAAATATCTCTCAGGAGGAGAGAAGAGTCGATTGCGGTTATGTTCCTTGACCTTCGAAGGGGCGAACCTGCTTATCCTGGACGAACCGACGAATCACCTTGACGTAGATTCTCGAGAGGTACTGGAGGAGACCTTGTTAGAATTTGAAGGGACCCTACTTTTTGTGTCTCATGATCGTTATTTTATCAATAAGCTGGCAGATAAGATAATCACGATTGAAGTTGGAACAATTCAAGAATACGATGGAGATTATGCTTACTATCAGGAGGAACGTAAGAAGGAACAAGATAAGTTAATCTCTAGAAAGCTGAATAATACGGAAGGTAACAGCCCGAAGCAGGATAAGAAAGCAGCTTCTGTGGGAACAGAAAGAGCGAGATGGTAGCAAGCAATTACCCGGCTGAAAGGAGTACGAAGCCCGTCAGAAAACTTGAGCAGTTAGAAGCATTCATTGAGGAACTGGAAGAGAAGATGAGCACAATCAAGAAATTAATGGAGCTTCATAATTCAGACGGAGCAAGATTAAGTGAATTATATGTTGAACACAGCGAAGTGGAGAAGGAATTAGAGGTTGCATATACCGAGTGGGAGCAGCTGCAGCAAGGTCTGTAAAAGAAAGTATGGATTTTTCGTAGAAAAGAAGGTATAATCATCCTCGTATGAGAAAATGAATAGATACAAGATATGCAGGTAATTAATTACCTGGTGAATAGATGGAGGTTATTTTGAAAACACAGGATTTTTACTATGAGTTACCGGAAGAGCTGATTGCACAGGATCCATTAGAGGACCGCTCCGGTTCCAGATTACTGGTGCTGGATAAGGTGACCGGTGCAATTGAACATAGAATATTTAATCAGATTACACAGTATCTTAAGAAAGGGGATTGTCTCGTAGTCAATAATACGAAGGTAATTCCTGCTAGACTGATTGGGGAGAAAATTCGTGAGAAAAGTAGTACTATGCCGTCGGAAGAGGTCCCTGGAGCTAAAATAGAATTATTATTACTCAAGCGTAAGGATAATGATATCTGGGAGACCTTAGTCAAGCCAGGCAAGAAGGCTAGAACGGGAACCAAGATCAGTTTTGGCAATGGAATACTGGTTGGTGAGATTATAGAGATGCAAGAGGATGGAAATCGCTTGGTTCAATTCAAGTATCAGGGAATCTTCGAAGAGATACTGGATCAACTGGGACAGATGCCGTTACCTCCCTATATCACCCATGAATTAGCAGATAAGAGCCGATATCAGACCGTATATGCCAAATTAGATGGATCTGCAGCAGCTCCGACAGCAGGACTTCATTTTACCAAGGAGCTGTTAACTGAAATCGAAGGATTGGGAATTAGGATTGCCAATGTAACACTACATGTAGGACTTGGCACCTTCCGTCCGGTCAAGGTGGAGAATGTTCTTGAACACCATATGCATACGGAGTTCTATCAGGTTACTCAGGAAGCTGCCGATATCATAAATGAGACTAAGAGGAAGGGTTGCAGGGTAATCTGTGTAGGCACAACCAGCTGCAGAACGATAGAATCCGCTGCTGATGAACATGGAATAGTGCAGCCGGGTAGCGGAGATACTTCTATCTTCATTTATCCGGGATATCAGTTCAAAGTATTGGATGCTCTAATAACGAACTTTCATCTTCCGGAGTCAACCCTTATGATGCTGGTATCTGCTCTGGCAGGTCGAGAGCAGATTATGTCTGCCTATGAAGAAGCAGTGAAAGAACGTTATCGTTTCTTCAGCTTTGGCGACGCGATGTTTTTACATTAAATTATTAAGCACCGACTCGGGATATATGGCATATGATAGAGGTATATTGTTTAGATTGTAAGCATAGATTACAAATAACAGATTTACACACATTTTATTATAAAATGAAAAAATATTAATTTGCCTATTGCATTTTAAAAATAAGTGTGCTAAACTCACCAATATAATTTTTGAAGACGATGAGGTCAAAGTAATTTACTTTGACCTTCTTTTTTTACAAATTTATCTCATTGACAATGTGGTCAAAGCATCTTGCTTTGGCCTCTTTTTGAAATGATATTGTTTGTTTCACAATTGCATCCTGAAGATTTATTATGAATGACGAAGAGGTCAAAGCTTTAACGCTTTGGCCTCTTTTTGAAATTTCAAAATGTTATTTGTTATATTCTATTATTGGTACATGACAATGAGGTCAAAGCTTTATGCTTTGGCCTCATGCTGTATCAAAAAGGATAATAAGCACCAGCTAGCCTGGGCTTTTATAAATATAATAGTTAGAGGAGGAAGAAACTATGGATTTAAAAGTAACTGTGGACACCCTATGGGTCCTACTGGCGGGAATGCTGGTATTTTTTATGAATTTGGGCTTTGCAGCAGTTGAAAGTGGGTTTGCAAGGTCGAAAAACACGGTAAATATTTTATCAAAGAACCTGATTGTATTTGCGGTATCATCGCTGGGCTTTTTGTTACTGGGTTTTGGATTCATGTTTGGAGATGGCAATGGATTTATCGGTTTGGATGGGTTATTTATGCTGACAGGTGCAGATAACTCACCAGCTACTAATGATGCATACGAGGGAGTTTACTCAGCGTTATCATGGACCGGTGTACCGTTCTATGCGAAGTTCTTCTTTCAGCTCGTTTTCTGTGGAACTGCAGCAACCATAGTATCAGGTGCAGTCGCAGAACGTATTAAGTATATTTCCTTCATTATATTTTCCTTTGTTCTGACCTTAGTGATTTACCCAATCATCGGTCATTGGGTATGGGGCGGTGGCTTCTTGGCAGAAATGGGCTTTTTCGATTTTGCCGGTGACACGGTGGTACATTCCGTTGGTGGATGGGCTGCTCTTGCGGGTGTTCTGATCCTGGGACCCAGAGTTGGTAAATACACAAAGGATGGCAAGATAAATCCGATACCCGGTCATAATATGAGTCTTGCAGTGATTGGTCTATTTGTGCTTTGGTTAGGATGGTTCGGCTTCAATCCCGGTTCCACCATGGCGGCTGATCCGGAAGCAATTTCTCATATACTGATGACAACGAATACAGCAGCCATTATTGCTGTACTGACCTCAACTGCAACCTCCTGGATTGTCATAGGTAAACCGGATCTTGGCATGACCATCAATGGCTGTCTCGCCGGATTGGTTGCGATTACAGGAAGCTGTGCCTTTGTTAGTGTAACCAGTTCTATGATTATTGGAGCAATTGCCGGAATTGCAGTTGTATTTGCAGTCATGTTCTTCGATAAATTGAAGCTTGATGATCCGGTTGGTGCTCTGGCTGTACATTTGTTTAATGGTGTTTTTGGAACTTTGGCAGTTGGATTATTTGCTGAGGATGGCATCACCGGTATTTCGACCGGAAATGGCTTATTCTATGGTGGTGGTTTCAAATTATTAGGAATTCAGAGCGTTGGAGTTCTAGCTGTTGGTGCTTTTACATTCTTTGCATCCTTAATTGTATGGTACCTGATTAAGGTGGTCTTTGGTCTTAGAGTATCTGTAAGGGAAGAGATCGAAGGTCTTGATATTCATGAGCATGGCAATCAGGCATATCCGGAATTCCCTACTAGAAGGCAGACCTATACATTGTTGACCAGAGATATTAATGCAGATGAAAAAGAACGAAAGGTGTATTAATTATATATTATAAGGAGGAAACAGGGATGAAGCATATAAAAGCAATATTACAGCTTGAAAAATTAGCCGATGTTCGTGCAGGCCTAGAGAAGACGAAATGCTATCGCGGCATTATCATCACGGATGTTATGGGTCAGGGCATTCAGAAGGGAATTGTTCAGGCTTGGAGAGGTGAGAAGTTTCAGACGGACTTGATTCCTAAGGTAGAAATAGATTTAATTGTTAAGGATGAGGATGTTTCGGAAATTGTAGATATCATTTATAAAAATGCCCATACCGGCGAAATAGGTGATGGAAAGATATTTATCTATAATGTGGAAGAAGCAATTCGTATCAGAACCGGTGAGAAAGGTAATAATGCACTGGAATAAAGGATAGGAATGGAAGGAACCTTGTGGAATAACAAAATGCTCCTTTGAAAAGTCAGGATAATAGAAACTCTATTATTATAGATTTTTCGAGGGAGCATTTTGTGCGGTCTTATATTCATACGATCCTATCATTATATCGTTGGAGTATGGAGAGAATTTATAATCGGATAGGATGGTAAAGGGTACTTTTATTGTAAGTTAATTGGAATCTGTTTGCCAGAATAACTGTTTTTTGTTAAACTAGGAGTGTCACTAATTTTTCATTACTATGAAATGAGGTATTCGTATGTATACGAAGCAGGATATCATTTGCGATTTAATAAATATTGGAATACAGCCGACCGATACCTTATTAGTTCATTCCTCTATGAAGGCTATTGGTGAGGTAGAAGGTGGAGCAGATACGGTACTGAATGCATTGATGGATTATATGAAGGACGGATTGCTAATCCTTCCGACCCATACCTGGGAACAGATGAACGATGAATACCTGATATTTAAGGTCACTACAGAACCCTCTTGTGTAGGGTTGCTGACGAATCTATTTTTAAAACGACAGGGAGTTGTGAGGTCCTGGCATCCTACGCATTCCGTTGCAGCTTATGGTAAGGATGCGCTCGAATATTGTTCCGGTGAAGAAAATAGTGAGACGCCTTGCCCAAGAACCGGCTGTTGGGGAAAGCTCTATGACCG
>JAQZBA010000171.1 GCA_029239365.1 Herbinix sp.
AACCAAAATGGTCGGAGCGGATATCGTAACCAATGGTGGTAGAGTCCTGGGAGTAACTGCAACCGGTAAAGATCTGAAGGAAGCAAGAAAGAAGGCTTATGAAGCTACCGGATGGATCAGTTTCGACAATAAATATATGAGAAATGATATCGGAAGAGCCATAGAAGAAGCATAGTGAGGATTCCTACGGCTTGTATGGCTTGGTCGGCAGGGAATAATAAGTAAGAAAATTAAGAAGTTGCTTATAGTTTATGGCTCTTTTCGTAAATATTGTGGGTAGAATTTGAGCATTAGAAAGCCACCTAAATTAGGTGGCTTTAGTTTTAATGATGTAGGTCTGTGCATTTTCTGTCTATTTTCTTACGTTTTTGTTACATAATCCTTAATTTTACATCAACTAACATAAAATACCTTAAATGCCACAGAAGTGCCATACTTCTCTTGTAGAATAAGGAAATAAAAAAGGTAATATTAGATATTTGACTACCAATGACGGACAGCAGGTTATGGCTTTGTTTTACGAAAGGGGTATTAAATGAGAAGACGGTATTACAACAGATGGCTGATAATTCTTCTAATCCTTGCAATTGTAATTCCACAGGGTTATACAGGAAGAATTAGGCAGGTATCAGCAGCTCAGACCGGAACCGTAATAGCAAACACATTGAATGTGAGAACGGAACCCTCTACTACCGCAGATAAGGTGCAGTTAAATGGCACTAATGTATATCTGGTTAAAGATGAAACTGTGAATATATTGAGTAAAGAGGGAGATTTTTATTATGTTTCTCTCAAGTTTAATGGGAAGACGGTAAAGGGTTATATTCATAAAGATTTTGTTGCTATATCCGGTGAGCCGGATCCTACTGCAACGCCTACTCCGACTCCTAAGCCTAAAGTAACACCAAAGCCTACAGCTGCTCCGACGGCCACTCCAAAGCCGGGATCAAATTCATCGGTTCCCGTAATTAAGGAAATTGAATTAAAGGCTTCGATTACGGCGTCCTCTCTTAATGTAAGAAGTGGACCGGGAACCGACTATTCTAAGGTTGCCAGTCTGGTGAAGGATAATACGATTACTGTCATCAGTGAGGTATTGATTGATAAGACAGAATGGTATGGAATTTCCTTCAAAGTTGCAGGAAAAACTACAACAGGATACGTATTAAGTGCTTATGTAAAGCTTGCTTTTAGCGACTCCATCAAAGGTGAGGTTGCAGTAAATAAATTGAAGATTCGATCAGCAGCAGGAAGTAAGGCCGCTTATCTTAAGAATAGTAGTGGTAGTATCGTATCCTTGAAGGAGGACAAATCGGTTACTATCCTCGGAGAGACAACGATATCCGGCGTAAAATGGTTAAAGATATCATTTTCAATCAGTAGTAAGAAGTACACGGGCTATGTTGAAGCAAGTCAGATGAATTTTAAAGTGACTGTGTCAAAACCGACACTAACACCGACGCCGTCACCAAAACCAACCCCGTCACCATCACCGACCCCAACCCCGACTCTGGCGCCGATAGTAACTCCGAAACCGACGCCTACCCCGACACCGACGCCGACCTCAACACCGACGCCGACCCCAACACCAACCCCAACTCCAAGTATTATATTACCGACACCATCACCAACTCCAGTAATTGTACAGGAGTTTCTGCAGATTGATACTAATACATACCTAAGACAAGTGAATCAACCTGTATCCGGCTATGTATGCAATACCAATCAGTTGTATGTTGTTAGGATGTTGTCTACGAATGAATATCTATATGATAATACAGGTAATATATTTACGGTAACAAATAGACAAAAGGTATTAATCACGGCAATCGAGGAATATAACACGGTAGTTTGGTATCTGATTTCACTGGACAGCGGGATCTATGGATACGTTAGAGCGGATTATATCTACACCGGTTATTTACCCGGTAGTACATCCGGTAGTACACCCGGTAGTACTCCCATTCCAACACCAACACCGATTCCGGTCATGACGGATAATATGGATTTTGAGACAAAGCTGAGTCTGCAAGGGTTCCCGGATAGCTATAAGACAGCACTTCGAACATTACATGCACAATATCCAAATTGGGAATTCAGGGCACATCATACCGGTCTTGATTGGAATACCGTGATAGCAGCTGAATGTTCACCAGGTAAGAATGTTATTCCGAATTCGAAGGGAGTGGAGTGGAAATCTCTTGAGACGGGTGCATATAACTGGAAGACGGACACCTTTATCGTCTTTGACGGTTCCACCTGGGTATCAGCCTCCAAGGCTGCGATTGAATATTATATGGATCCCCGTAATTTTTTTACGTCTAACGGCATGTTCCAATTTGAGTTATTGAAATATCAAGATACGTACCAGAACCTGGCGGGTGTGGAGAACATCCTGAAGGGAACTGCAATGTACAATACATATTATACCTATTTGGACGACAATGGCATAGCGCAATCCATGTCCTATGGACAGACCTTTATCGAGGCTGCAAAATATTCCAACGTCAGTCCTTACCATCTGGCCTCCCGTGTGAAGCAGGAGGTGGTTACCGGTCCTACTACCCTGAGTAATAGTGTAACCGGAATCTATAGCGGATATGAAGGGTTATTTAATTTCTATAATATTGGAGCAAATGACAGTGCCGGAGGAGGTGCGGTCGCCAATGGACTTAGGTTCGCCAAGAATGGCAGTACTAATGCTGTCACTAATCTGCTTTATCAGATTCCCTGGACAAGCCCATTCCGCTCCATTGTAGGTGGTTCCTATTTTATCGGAGGAAGCTACATCAGCCGAGGACAGGATACCATATACCTTCAGAAATTCAATGTTACACCGATATCTACCTTTTATCATCAATATATGACGAACGTTGAGGCTCCTTATGCTGAAGGGAAGAAGATATTAACTGCATATAATGGTATGGCGGATTCACCGATTGTATTCTCCATCCCGGTATATCTGAACATGCCCTCGGTACCATGTCCTCAACCGACGACGATGTTCAATCCGAATAACCGTATGAAGAGTCTTAAAGTATTGGATGTACTAGGTAATGAGCTTGCGATTACACCAACCTTCAGTCAGACAGAATACAATTACTATCTAATTGTAGGTAATGCGGTGGATATAGTTCAAATCAACGCATCAACCGTAAGCAAAAAGGCAACAATTAGCGGTGGAGGAGTGATTCCACTCAATGTCGGTAACAATACCGTCGTGATATCGGTAATTGCCGAGAATGGTACGATAGCCAATTATACAATCAACATAGTTAGAGAATAAATATGAGAATAATAAGCTTCGCAATGGGTAAGTTATAGCAGCAGGCTTGGAATTACTACCATGATATTGAATCCGGCCGCGGGTGTATACCTGTCGGCCGGATATTGTTTTTAGGCGTAAGTAAATTGTATACTTATAAATGGAGGGTTCAGTCATGAGAATGCAAATAAAACGTTATATAGGAGCCTGCTTATTATTTTTTCTGGCAGGGGGAATGATAATGACTAAGACTGCCTTCGCAGCCAGTGCAGAAGTCGAGTTGTCTACCGATCAGACTCAGGTTACGGTAGGCGATGAATTCTTTGTAACTATAAATATCGCTTCGCAAACCCAGTTCGGTGATTTTGAGGGAAGCCTCACCTATGATGATGAAATTCTGGAATATCAAGGCGGTGCCTCACAGATCAAGGGTAGCAGTGGGTTCCTAGCCATTTCCGATATGGGTAATACGGAAGGAGATACGAAGCGTAAATATACCATGGAATTTGAAGCAAGCCAGGTGGGTATCTGTACAATTACCTTTAGTGACAGAGCGGTTGTTTATGAAGTTGAAGGCGCAGAGATGTCGGTATCGAGTAATACACTAACAATTAATGTAGTAGCTCCTGAGACTGCATCAAGTAATACAAAATTGAGCTCTCTGAAGATCAGTCCTTCGGTGCTTATACCGGAATTCAATACCGATACCTATGATTATAGTACTCAGGTGGATGCTGAAACAATGCAGCTATTTATAGTAGCATTACCGGAGGATGATAAGGCATCCGTATCCATATCCGGGAACTCGGCTTTAGTGGAAGGCGAAAATAAAATTGTAATATCTGTATTAGCGGAATCGGGAGATGTCATAGAATATAATATCAATGCAATGAAAGAAGTTGCACCGGTGATAACAGAAATCCCAGAGGATGTTCTACTCCCTGATACAATCCATGGCAATTTTACTGTAGAACGAATTGATGGTGATAAATATGCTGTTTATAGTGGACAATATAAATTATTAGAACCTGCAAGTGATGTTATAATTCCTGCAGGTTATGTCAAAACAAAGCTAATCATCTCCGATATCTCTTTTACAGTGTTCTATCCTGAGAATAATATGGAGAGTGATTATCTTCTGATCTATGCAGAAAATGAATTAGGAGAGACCGGATTTTACCGTTATGATAAGATTGAGAGAACTCTACAGCGGTATGTACCGGGAACAGATAATGCCGTGAGTGGAGCTGCAGACACGAATGCCACGGACCTGATTACTTCTGTGGAATATCGCACGAATCTGACAAAGGCAGCGATTGTAATTGGCATACTCTGCGCGTTATGCGCACTTCTTATTGCGTTATGCATCCGGTTCTTTATAAAATCAAGAGGTTTTAAAGAGGATGAGCTGGATTAGCACTTGACAAATGATCCTGGCTTGTTATACTGTATATATAACAGATATAATATGCGTAATACTAATTCACAGAACAGACACGTTAGGCTGGTATGCTATATTGATGGAATAAACGAGGTGTATTTGAATGTATGTAGAGATTGATTTCAATAGTGATGAAGCGATTTATATCCAATTAAGAAACCAGATTATATATGGCATCGCTACCTCTCGGCTTATAGAAGGTGAGAATCTTCCTTCGGTAAGAGAATTGGCTGAACATATCGGAATTAATATGCACACTGTGAACAAGGCATATACTATATTGAAACAAGAAGGATATCTTAAGCTGGACCGCAGAAAAGGAGCGGTGGTTGCGATCGACTGTAATAAGCTACAAGCGATAGTGGATATGCGGGATGAATTGCGAGTAGTATTAGCAAGTGCATTTTGCAAAAACATCAGTTGTGAAGAGGCTCATGAAATCGTTAATGATATCTTCAACGAATTTGAAAGGGGGTAATTACAATGTTATGTGATAGATGTCTGAAGAGAGATGCAAAAATATTGTATACTGAGATAATCAATGGAGTGAAGAAAGAACAGCATCTTTGCGAGGAATGTGCGACGGATTACACTTCCTTTCAAATGGAAAAACCTATAATGAATAGTGACCTTACCTTAGGAGATTTATTATCTACCTTACTTGATAATTATGCGGCTTCAGAACAAAAGAAGCCAGGAGAGGTTACACCGTCACTTACCTGCAATAGTTGTGGTACCACCTATGAGGAATTCGTGCAGAAGGGCCGTTTCGGTTGTGCAAGGTGCTATCGCAGCTTCCATGAACAGCTTGGCAAGACCCTAAAGAGCATTCAAGGAGCAGAAAATCATACAGGAAAGCGTCCGAAAGGCTTTATGACGATTACTTCTGACCGAAAATTGAAGGATATACCGGAGGCTGAGAAGCTCTCTTTAAGACTCCTGGAAGCAATTGAGAAAGAAGAGTTTGAAGAAGCGGCGAGACTTCGTGACCTGATCAAACAGATGAAGAAGGAGGAGGAAAGCAATGCTTAAATGGTATGAGCAGATTGCTCCGGATAATGATGTGGTTATTTCCAGCCGTGTTAGACTCGCCAGAAATTTAGAGACTTTCCCTTTTTCATCTAAAATAGATGAGGAACAAGCGAGTGCACTGGTCAGTGAGGTAAAGCAGATCGCGGTTGCTCTATCCGAGAAGGAAAATCGAAGATATTATGCCTGCAATATCAGTACACTCAGTGAAATTGATAAGATTGCAATGGTTGAACGTCATATTGTTAGTCCGTTACTTGCGGAAAAAGAACAGACCACCGGTCTGATACTAGCAGATGATGAGACGGTCAGCATTATGATAAATGAAGAGGATCATGTCCGTATTCAAGCAATTGTAGGTGGAATGAACCTTGAACAGGCATATGAGGAAGCGGATCGCATTGATGATATTGCTAATGAAAAATTGCATTTTGCCTATGATGAGAAATATGGTTATCTGACCGCTTGCCCTACCAATGCCGGCACGGGAATGAGAGCCTCCTGCATGATGTTTCTTCCTGCACTCACCTCAGCCCGAATGATTCAAAAGCTGATCGAGGAGGTTGGTAAGTATGGTGTTACGGTACGAGGAATCTATGGAGAAGGTACGAAGAGTTTGGGAAGTATCTATCAGATTAGCAACCAGAAGACCATGGGCATCAGTGAAAGTGAAATAATTGAGAACCTAAAGAGAATAGTCTTTCAAGTAGTGAAACAGGAAAGAAAGCGTAGAGAATATATGTTATCTGTGAATACCGATGAGATTGAAGACCAAGTATTCCGCTCCTATGGAGTATTAAGATATGCAAGACAGGTGTCCTCAGAGGATGCTATGAATTTGTTATCGCAGATCAAATTCGGTGCGGATTGCGGATTAATTAAATTTGATCGTGAATTCAATGTCCACAAATTGATGATGGGTGTACAACCTGGAAGTCTTCAATGGACGCTGGGCAAGAATGTCGGAAGCTTGACAAGAGATCAGGCAAGAGCTGAATATATCAGAAAAGAATTACCTACAATTATATAATAAAGCGTAGTGAGTATCTTGCAAGCTTGCTTGTATAGATGTGATCGGAGCTGACGATCATGAATACGTATTTCATTCATGATATAATAAAGCGTAGTGAGCATAATGCGAGAAGTACACTCGCATAACAAGCTTGCTTGCATAGATATGATCGGAGTTAACGATCATGAATATGCACTTTATTCATGATATAATGACAGGTAAGAATAATACTTTACAAAATGTACCATGTAAAGTATTATTCTTATACCATAAAGTTTAGTAACAGTTCAACCTTAAGCTCGATTTCGCTTCGCTACATCTCGCTTGGCAGAGCGCCTTACAGATTTTCACACATAAGCATAGATAAGCTGCGCTTCTCCTGCTTATTGTGTGAAAAATCTGTAAGGCTGAACTGTTACAATATTCAAACGAAACTATAGAGTACTCTGGCTAGAATGGAGGATACAAAGTATGAATGACAAATTTACAGAAAATGCGAAAAGTGCAATTAACCTAGCACGAGAGGTCGCGTACCGATTATCTCACAATTACATTGGAACGGAGCATTTATTGATCGGTCTGATGGAGGTTGAGGGAGTTGCATCAAAAATATTAGAAGAGAATGGCGTTACCGTAGAAAAGGTACTTGAGCTTGTGAATCAGCTCATCGCGCCGAACAACGGTGTCGAGATGATGGATGCCGGCAGCTTCACACCCAGATCCAAACGAATTCTGGATCAAAGCTATAAAGAGGCGGCTAAATTCAAGGCACCCCTAGTTGGAACGGAGCATATCCTGATCGCTCTGATTAAGGAATCAGATTGCATCGCTGTCCGTTTATTGAATACCCTTGGGGTAAATGTACAGAAGGTATACATTGATATTTTGACCGCATCCGGCGTAGATGTCAGTGTTGCTAAAAACGAATATTCCGCCGGTAAAGGACCGAAAGGTAAAGGGAAAGCATCTGCTACTCCGACTTTGGATCAGTATAGCAGAGATCTGACCGAGTATGCGAGAGAAGGAAAGCTTGATCCGGTGATTGGTAGAGAGAACGAGATTCAAAGAGTAGTTCAGATTCTCAGCCGTAGAACAAAGAACAATCCCTGTCTTGTGGGAGAGCCCGGAGTCGGTAAGACAGCGATTGCGGAAGGACTGGCGCTTAAGATCGTAGAGGGCAATATCCCCGATACAATTAAGGAGAAAAGAGTAGTCACGCTGGATCTATCCGGCATGGTAGCTGGCTCCAAATACCGTGGAGAGTTCGAGGAAAGAATTAAGAAGGTTATCAGCGAAGTAATCAGCGATGGTAGTGTATTGCTGTTTATTGATGAAATTCATACGATTATCGGAGCAGGTGGAGCAGAAGGAGCGATAGATGCTTCCAATATCCTAAAGCCCTCCTTAGCTCGCGGTGAGCTTCAGATTATTGGTGCAACCACGAGAGAAGAATATCGTAAATACATTGAAAAGGATGCCGCACTGGAGCGTAGA
>JAQZBA010000172.1 GCA_029239365.1 Herbinix sp.
GTTACTTCTGTCCGTAGACATTCAGCTAGATAGACCAGAAACAAATCACCGACTTGATGTCCCATGGAATCATTGATAGTTTTAAAATTGTCGATATCGATATAAGCAATCATAAAGTTATGAATGTGCTCCTGCATCAAGTATCGATTGACTTCACTTTCGAACATAGCACGGTTAGGAAGACCAGTCAACGTATCGTAAAACGCAAGATGCTTAACCTTCTCCTCATACCGCTTTCTCTCATTGATATCCGTACCAAAGGAAACAAAATAACTAGTACTCTTATCGATAGGCGAAGTAAGGAGATTACTATTCCAAAGGATGTCAATCATAGAGCCATCCTTTGCCATAAGAGGAAACTCATAATTACTAACTTGATTATTCTCTCTGATCTCCTTGAAAATTTTAAGTAACCTGGGTCGGTAATCCTCCGGAACCATGACATCCATCCATTTTTTATCCCTTAAATAATCTGCAGTGTAACCACAGATTTTCTGGGAATAAGGATTAAAGCTGATGATTCGATTTTCATCATGCGTTACAATAAACACAGGTGCTTCTAAGATGATACTTTCATTAAGCTGCTTCTGGAATACTAATTCAGACTCTGCCTTCACCAGCTCCTCATGTGCGATCCGAAGCTTAGCATAAGCAGCAACAGTTTTATGAATCTCCTGCTTCAGCATCATCATTCGATTACGGATCAGAATATATACCATCATTGTGGTCACAAGAATATAAAACCATCCCTTATAAGTCTGGAATTGTTTATAATAAGTATCATCGGGAATGATCTTCTCTAAAAGCATATCGGACAATAAGATCCATAGTACCCCAAAGACGGCATAAATCACAGAAACTGAGACTGCTTCATTACGATTCCAAAACTTAATGTTTTCATATGCTTTTGCTGCAATATTACGGTGTTCTTTTCCGCTCTCATTCTTCATCCGCTCACCTGCCTTTGTAATAACGCTCTGTGTACTTATTTATCCTAATCAAAGCAATATAGACCATTTAAATATTATACTTTAAACTTTTAATAGATGTCAAATTTTATCTTATTTTGTTGAAAAAACAATCTGCCTCTTTATTGCTTGTTACTTCGATAACAATTATCATAATACGATATCCACATTACTTGGTAAGGTCTTCAAAAAGCAAACCGATCTTATGCATGACCTCAATAAATTTATCCGTTTTTATCGGCTTGGAAGCATACGCCTCACATCCATATTCAAATGCCTCATGGACTAGCTCCGCCTCAGATAATGCCGTTGTTATAATTATTTTCACTCTTTTCTCCGGCAGGATATATTTCTTCGCTTCGATGTCACGAATGGCTTTCAGAACCTTTACTCCGTCTATTTTAGGCATCATGATATCCAGACAGATTAAATCATAGGGTCTCTTCTCCCTCATTGAAATCATATATGCATCAATTGCCTCTAATCCATCGACAACGACATCACATTCACCATATTGGGATAAAAAAGTACTTAAGAATTTCCTACTGGCAAAATCGTCCTCTGCAATTAATATTTTCAACATATTATTCCTCCTTTTGATGTATTGATTTTTTAAATGTATCAAACTGGATTATTAAATAATTAATGTCCTCCCACAGAGTCTGATATTTCCCTTTGCGTACGCTGAGTTCTATCTTAAATGCAGCATCCTTGAGTTCCTGAGCTTCCATCTCACCAAATAATTCCTTGATCGTATGAATTGCTTCCTCCACCTCATTATAGTTATTATTCATAACCATAATAACCAACTCATTCAATAGCTTGTCCGCCTGTGTTACAACTTTCCATAGTTCCTCAGACGTCTTTACATTCGCATTATAGATGAATTCCAACTCACCCTTATCGTTAATTACCGGTCTCTCACTATAATCATCAGTACCGTTAACCTTCGCTATTACATTATTGATCATTTGATGTAAATCATCCATCTTGATAGGCTTCGATAGATACTCATCCATACCCATATTCAGAAACCGTTCTCGATCCCCCAATAAGGAAAAAGCGGTTACCGCTATAATTGGTATATGACTATTATTATCCTCCAGCTCCCGGATACGTTTTACTGCTTCGACACCATCCATTACCGGCATCTGGATATCCATTAAAATGACATCAAAGCGGTGGTTTTTATATGCCTCCAAAGCTTTCAATCCATTATTTACAACAACAACCTTATGATCCTTTGTCTCAAGCATTCGGGATAGCACCGTCTGATTTACCGGGTCATCCTCAGCTAGCAAAATATGATATTGCCGTTCCTGGGTTACATTCGTAATTACTGAGTTCTTTGGTTCGAATCCCTTCCCCTCCTTGAATGGCAACCAGAAGGAAAAGGTACTGCCTTCTTTAAATACACTCTCGACCTTAATCTGTCCGCCCATCATTTCTACCAGCTGCTTGCTGATAATGAGCCCCAAACCGGTACCTCCATGCTTTCTGGTATAGGATGCGTCGATCTGGCTGAAGCTTCTGAACAGCTTATTCGCATCCTCCTCCGTAATACCAATTCCGGTATCCTTAACGATAAATTCCAATTGAATTTCTTCATCTGATTCAAATCTGTTCTTAATGCATATTGAAATCCCACCCTTTTCGGTAAATTTAATTGCATTATTAATAAGATTGTTTAGTACCTGTCGCAAGCGGTTCGGATCTCCATAGAGATTAATCGGCAGCTCAGAGGAGATGATATAGATAAGTTCAATCCTCTTTTCCTTCGCTCGAACCATTTGTAGCTTAATAATCTCCTGTACTAAGGTATTCAAATTAAAGTAGGTATTATTAATCTTGAATTTGCCGGCTTCCATCTTCGAGAAATCCAATACATCATTAATGATATTAAGCAGAGAATCTGCACATTTCTTCGCCGTATCCAAGTTATTCGCTTGTTCTTCATTTAACATAGTCATCAGAGTCAAATCAATCATCCCGGTGATACCATTGATTGGTGTTCGTATCTCATGACTCATGTTAGCGAGAAATTCTGATTTTGCTATATTTGCGGTTTCAGCTTCTTCCTTTGCTTTAATCAACTTCTTCTGGCTTTCTTTGTTCATACTCTCTGCAACCACTCGATCGTTCATATCATAGATATAGCCAATATAGCCGGCATAATTTTCTTCCAGATCATAGTAAGGACAGCCTTGGCATATTACCCAGCGATATTCTCCATCGTAACGTCTCATTCTAAATTCGATAAGGAAGGGAATCCGTTCATCGTAAGCTTTCTCAACAATGTCTTGAACCCTACCCAAGTCCTCTACTGCGCATACCTCCATGTAGCCAAAGCCTAGGGTATGTTCCACGGAAAAGCCTGTGTATTCCAGAAAGGTATGATTAATAAAATCACATCTCCTATCTTGATCCGCTCTCCACATCATGATCGGAAATCGGTCTAATAGCTTCAAAGTGAAATCCTTGGTTCGGGTCAACTCTGCTTCCCGCCCGATCATCTCACTAATATCATCTATCGCTAAGATAATATGTTGTTTCCCATCCATAATGATAGGGACAAAGTTTATCTTAAACCAGGGGGATATCCTCTTCTGACCAATAACAAAGGTATGCTGTAGTATAATATCTTTACTGGGTTCACCTAACTTCATTGCCTGACTACTAATTCTTCTAAGTTCACACAAAGAGCAGCTTTTACCATTTCCGCATCCTGCTTCAAAACTATTTTTACAAAACAATCCATCTCCAAATTGTTTTCCGGTGATGTTATCCTGATCAATATGGAGCATATCGGATAAAGCCTTATTCGTTTGCTTTATACGCATATCATCATTCAGTAGTATAATACCCACAGGAATTGCCTCAAAAGCAGCAGCGAGATTATTCCGTTCGTTTATAACTTCATTCTCCAAGACTTTAATCTTGGTTATGTCACGAAAGACTATAATGACTCCGGATACATCATGAGCAGAGTTATGAATCGGAGAATAACTGGCCGATAAGATACATCTGCGTCCTTGCTTCGTGATGGTTGCAGTATGATTCTTGAGCCCTACCTTCTCCATCTGCTGTAGTACTTCAGCAATCGGATTATGTAGCTGTTGCAAGGAAAGATGATGTACTAAGGGAAGTACGCTATCGATATTCTTGAGGTAGGCTTCCTTACTATTCCATTCCGTCAAATCTTCTGCAGCAGAATTCATATAGGTGATACTGCCTGATAGATCAGTAATAATCACACCATCACCAATGCAATTTAAAGCCGTCACCAGATGTTCCTGGTCTTTCTCTATCCTATGATTGCCATACATTAAGACATCTTCCTTTCTAACCCTGTCTTCTATAGAGGTTTACATAATAAGATCTGCTACATTAATGATAAGACTAATGCTACCGTCACCTAACATCGTGCAACCCGAAATACCGTGTATTTTCCTAATTTTCTTAATAAAGTCAGGTAAGGTCTTGACTACTACCTGTTGCTGTCCTAATAGTTCATCAGCAAAAACACATAGTGTCTTATCCTCCTGTTCTATCATGATTAAGATACCCTCTGTAAAATTACAGATATCCGTTTTCACCTGGTATAACTTGTGTAGTCGTAGAATAGGATAACAATTACCACGTACCATAATCATTTCATTTCCATCCGGATCTACGATAATATCTGATTCCTCAGGACGAAAGGATTCTTTAATCGACATAGTAGGTATCGTATATCTTGAGTTTCCAACCCTTACATTCATACCGTCAATGATAGCTAGTGTGAGTGGTATCTTCAATGTAATCACTGACCCCATCCCCTCTTTACTTTCGACTAAGATAGAACCACCGATGGTCTCAAGATTCTTAGTCACTACATCCATCCCGACACCTCTGCCACTATATTCACTGACATTATCCTTCGTTGAAAATCCGGGAAGAAAAATCAAGTTATAAATCTCACGATCCGTCATTTCTCCTTGAGGCTTTGGAAGCAAGTCCCTCTCCAACGCTTTCTCAATTATCCTCTGCTTATTGAAGCCACGACCATCATCTTTAATAATGATAAGCACATCACTTCCGGAATTTTTTGCTTCAATAATGATTTTTCCTGTTCTCGGCTTCCCTACAGCTTCGCGAGCCTCCGTCGCCTCGATGCCATGATCAATTGAGTTACGTACCAGATGCATGAGCGGATCTGATATATGCTCTATGATGTTCTTATCTACCTCGGTGTCTTCACCGATTAATATCAGCTCAGCCTCTTTATTCAGATTCTTATTCATATCGCGGACAATGCGATGCAACTTATGGAGGGAGTTAGCCAATGGCACCATTCGAATTGACATAACAATATCCTGAAGTTCTGTCATATTCTTATGTAGTTGTCTGGCAGCTTTGTAGAAATCATCAAGCTCCAGACCTTCCAACTCCGGATTCTGTGTAACTAGGGCTTCCGAGATGACGATTTCACCGACCAGATCCATAAGCTTATCCAGCTTTGAGACATTTACACTGATGATACTCTGTGCTGTAGAAGAAGAGTATGTTTCTTTTTCCTTAAGCTTTGTATCAATCTTACTCTTTAATTCAGGTACTCTAATCTCACTATCAGGGATCACTGCCGGTTGTGGTGCTTCTATCTCCGTATATTCACTATCATCGTTTAACTCAACCAGCTCCAATCTTTCCAAAAATATCGTTTTTTGAAAAAACTCCTCCATTTCCTGATAGGATTTATTGATTTTCATATAGATAGTAAAGCCTTTTTCTCTAATTATTGAGATTGTTTCAGGTCTCTCAATAATGTCGCTCGGCACATAATTGATGCTATCCGTAAACTGCTTTAGATTATGAATTACGGTATAAGCTCTTATATTCTCCATCTCACAACCATCTTCGAAGAATAAGACAACTCTGTAGTAATGGGTTGAAGCTACGGCCAGCGGTTT
Organism: Herbinix sp.; assembly: GCA_029239365.1. Lineage (GTDB taxonomy): Bacteria > Bacillota > Clostridia > Lachnospirales > Lachnospiraceae > Mobilitalea. The sequence continues at coordinate 5,918 of JAQZBA010000172.1, forward strand.
ATCCGGAATAATATAATATTGAAGCTTTGCCTCCGATATGGGCTTGATTTCTGTTATTATGTCTGTACTATAATTCGTTCTTAATGTCCCAAGAAAATCCTTAATTGCATTCATAAGAGGCTCACAGTTACCCTCCTCCGAATCCTGACTGCGAATCTTCTCCAGTTCAATTTTAATAAAATCCACACCCTCCAGGAGTATGTCAGAGAGGACCTTGATATCAATTGTTTGTGGATTTTTCTCACGTATAAAGTAAAATAAATCCTCCATAGCATGAGCAAGCTCAGCGATGTTATTAAATAGCATCATTGCTGAGGATCCCTTAATTGTATGCATATTTCGAAATATCTCATTAATCGAATCCTCCGAGCAGATCCCTGTCTTTTCCATTTCCAATATATAAGCTTCTAATTGTTCTATATTATGATTCGTTTCAAACAGATACATCTCTAGCATTTGCTCATTTCCACTAAGTCCTGACATTCTCTTCCTCCGATCTACTGTTCCTTATCGATATAAATCATATTTGTATCGCAGCTAGTACCAGACTGGTTGCTTCTATTGTCTTCTCCTTCAGTGGAAAATGACCTTCGGTTAATCTTCGCTTCAAACACATCCCACGGATAATGGAAGAGAGAATTGTTGCCACGTTCTCTGCATCAAGGTCTGAACGTACCAAACCACTTTCCTGTGCTTTCTGTATCATAATCGTGAGATAGCTGATACGTCCGAAGAATATACTTCTTGTCTTCTGCTCCAGTATCGCATCCCCGTGAAAAGAATCATAAGACTGGTAAACTGCGGTGATTTCAGGGTAATTTTCGTAATAAGATAGATATGAATTAATGTAAAAACGGATAGCATCCATTGCATTTTCATTCTTATCCATAGCAGTATAAAGCATGTCCTTATCATATTGTGAAAAACGCTCCAAGATTTCTAGGAGTAGGTCGCTTTTCTTAGGATAAAGTTTGAAGATCAATCCTTCCGATATATTTAACCTTTTTGCAATTTCTTTCGTAGAAATATTATGAATCCCATTCTCATTCATTAACTCTATTGCATACAGGATGATAAATTCTTTTCTTTGACTTGCATCTAATTCCATATATCCCTCTCCACAAAATGTATTTTCCTATGGATGATTATATAATTACTGTCAATCCATGTCAATGTAAGTACACCCCTGTCGCGTTTTAAGTAGATAGAATATCCGGAAAGTGTACACCCTCCAGATATTCTTCTATTTTTCTTGTTTTACTGATCTTCCTTAGCTCCTGTTGTTCTATTGATCTTACTCAGTTCTTCTTGTTCTTCTTGTTCTGCTTGTTCTTCTTGTTCTTCTAGTTCTTCTAATATCCACTCATATTAAGTCACTGATTGCTTTGATTTTACCCTTCTGAGTCTCGCTTTTACTCTATCCGGTATTCTCTTAATATTTTCCAAATTCAGAATCATTCAGCCGAATCTTACCGGAATTCGATGATGTGTTATCTCTCTTTATCATTGGATTATTGACCTTGTTTATTTCGCTTCTATGATTCAGCATTTTAAGTACTTCCGGATTCATATTGTCCTCAATTCGATATGAACTATGACCTGCTCCTGACCGTTTCAGTTTAAAGCGGGAAACTTGATCCTTCAGCATCTCTGCTTGACTGGACAATTCTTCACTCGCTGCTGCTGTTTCCTCGGATGTTGCTGAGTTCGTCTGTACAACCCCGGACACCTGGATAATTCCTTGATTAACTTGAGCAATACCGGCTGCTTGTTCATTCGATGCATAGGTGATGTTACCAACCAAGGATGCAACCTTTCCAATATCATTCACTATCTTTGATAATGCATCTGCTGTCTGATTGGCAATCTTTGTTCCACCTTCAACCTTCTTAATGGAGCTTTCGATCATCGTAGTTGTTTCTTTTGCAGCCTTCGCAGAACGTGCTGCAAGATTTCTTACTTCTTCGGCAACAACAGCAAAGCCCTTCCCATGTTGTCCTGCTCTTGCAGCTTCCACCGCTGCATTAAGAGCAAGTATATTTGTCTGAAATGCGATATCATCAATTACCTTAATAATTTTAGAAATATTGCTGGAGGATTCATTGATTTCGTCCATAGCCTTCAACATATCCTTCATTTGATCATTACCGGTATCCGCATTCTCTTTTGCTGCTCCTGCCAAGGTATTCGCTTGATTAGCATTCTCTGCGTTCTGTTTTGTCTGAACCGAGATCTCCTCAAGTGAAGAGGATAGTTCTTCTACTGCACT
>JAQZBA010000173.1 GCA_029239365.1 Herbinix sp.
CTCAGAACGGTTATGTTCTATCCGTGATTGGATTGAAGGAGCAGTTACCTTACCTTCAGGTCACTGAGGAGGATAATGTGTTTGACGCAGCGATTGCGGCCTATCTATTGAACCCCCTGACGGATACGTACCATTATGATGATATAGCCAGAGACTATCTGGGTATGACGATTCCATCCAGAGAGGACCTATTAGGTAAGACTTCCTTAACAGATGCATTAGAACAGAAGCAAGAAGCATTCTTATCCTATGCTTGCTACAGTGCTTATGTAGCGATGAGAGCAGTGGAGAGACTTCGTGACTTATTATTCCGGGCTGAGATGCTATCCCTCTTTGAGACTGTTGAGATGCCGCTTATCTATACGTTGTATGAAATGGAGCTTCGTGGTATCCGAGTTAATAAAGAAGCGTTAAAGGAATATGGTGATAAGCTTCAGGTTGGTATAGAGAGATTAGAGAAGAATATCTATGAACAGGTGGGGGAGGAGTTCAATATCAATTCTCCGAAGCAGCTGGGAGTCATTCTATTTGAGAAGCTGCATCTCCCCAATGGGAAGATGACGAAGACCGGTTATTCCACCTCGGCAGATATTCTTGAGAAGCTACAGGCTGACCATCCGGTAGTTGCTATGATCCTGGAATATCGTCAGCTGACTAAGTTAAAATCCACCTATGCCGATGGATTGGCAGAATATATCAGAGACGATGGACGAATTCATGGTAAGTTCCATCAGACCATTGCTGCTACAGGCCGTATTAGCAGTACGGACCCGAATCTTCAGAATATCCCGATTCGTATGGAGCTTGGAAGACAGATTCGAAAGGTATTCATTCCGCAGGAGGATTATGTATTCCTGGATGCGGATTATTCTCAGATTGAGCTTCGCGTATTGGCACATATGTCCAATGACGAACGTCTGATTAACGCTTATCGGGAGGCGAAGGATATCCATCGCATTACGGCTTCTGAAGTGTTCCATATCCCTTTTGATGAGGTCACCTCTGCTCAGAGAAGCAGTGCAAAAGCAGTTAACTTTGGTATCGTCTATGGTATTAGCTCCTTTGGTTTAGGACAAGATCTGAATATTACCAGAAAAGAAGCGGAGCGTTATATTGCGAAATACTTTGAGACCTATCCTAAGGTAAAAGAGTATCTGGATTATTTGGTAGCCGATGCAAAGGAAAAAGGCTCTTGTACTACCTTGTTCGGACGCAGAAGACCAATTCCGGAGCTTACCTCCAGTAATTTCATGCAGCGTTCCTTCGGAGAGCGCGTAGCGATGAATTCTCCGATTCAAGGAACCGCTGCTGACATCATCAAGATTGCAATGATACGAGTTAATCAGAGACTGAAGAAAGAACATCTACGTTCTGCCTTAATTCTTCAGATCCACGATGAACTTTTAGTAGAAACACATAAGGATGAATTAGAACAGGTTGCTAAGATCATGGTAGATGAGATGCAGGGAGCTGCCCAATTGTCCGTGGTGTTGGAGGCAGAAGTAAAAGAAGGCAGCAACTGGTTTGAAGCGAAGTAAATATCAAAAATTGTGTCGGTACAAGTCGACAGAATGGAGACATAGATGAAGGTAATCGGCCTAACTGGCGGAATAGGCAGCGGTAAATCACTGGTGGCTACCATCATGAAGGAGCAGTATGGAGCCTCCATCATCGATACGGATGGAATAGCAAGAGAGCAGATGGAGCCTGGCGGTGCCAGTTATCAGGAGGTTGTCGATTGCTTTGGAGCAGGAATTCTGACCTCAGATGGAAGGATAGACCGAGCTAAGCTGGCCGCTATCATATTCGAAGACCGAGAGAAGCGGTTACAAATTAATGGGATTACTCACCCAAAGGTGCTTCTGGAGGTTCAAAAGCAGATAGTTCTACATCATCAGTGTGATGATGTACCCTATCTTCTGATTGAAACCGCTTTGATGATTGAGTCAGGGTATGATTTTGTATGCGATGAGGTATGGTATGTATTTGCACCGGAGGAGCTGCGAAGAAGATGGCTTAGAGAGGAACGCGGTTATTCGGATGAGAAGATCGACGCAATCTATGCAAATCAATGTAAGGCCGAGGCTTTTCGCGAGAAATTCCCGAGAGTAATAGAAAATATCGGTGATATCAACCGGCTACAGGAACAGGTAGCAGCCTTAATTGAGGAGTTACAGACAGAACCTTAGAAACAATTTTCTATATTGTTGCGTAAGAATATAGTTGTCGTAAAAGGGGATGTTGCAAAACAAGTAGTCTCAAATATTGTGGGAGAATAATGAAATAAACCACATTAATTGACAACTAATGTTTTACAACATCCCCTTTTACGACATGCAAACAGCACTATTTGCAATGTAAACGGCATGATAGGTGTTTATAATACTATAAAATGCTGTTATAATAGGATTAGAAAGGGAAGGGAGGATTTTAACAATGAAACAATTTATGAAGAATTATCGGATGTCATTACTGCTATTATTATCGGTATTACTCGGCGGTGGTCTGGGTATGGTAATGGGACCGGAGGCAAAAGTACTGGAACCTCTGGGACAGATTTACCTAAATCTTATGTTTACCTTGATTGTACCCCTGGTTTTCTTTAGCATTACAGCATCCATTGCGAACATGAATGCGATGAACCGACTTGGCAAAATAATTATTAACATAGCAGTCATATTCTCAGCTACTGCTTTATTATCGGGTGTCCTTTCCATTCTGGGTGTGTTTATTTTCAATCCTACCAAAGGCTTGGAGGAGGGTACCATCAGTAAGATCCTTTCCAGCTCAGGGGAAGAAATTGTGGCAGAAGCGGAGCAGCTGTCCTTGCCCCAGCAGCTTGTGAATACAATTACGGTTGGAGATTTCTCAGAACTATTTTCCAGAAGCAAGATGCTACCTTTGATTATCTTTTCTGTTATGTTTGGTATTGCGATCGTTATGGTTGGTGAGAAAGCGAAACCGGTGAAGGATTTTGTAAACGCTGCATCCGAAGTATTAATGAAGATGATAAAAATCATCATGTACTATGCCCCGATCGGTTTAGGTTGCTATTTTGCTTCTGTGATTGGCCAGCTTGGTGCACAGATTTTGGAAGGATATCTAAGAGTATTCTTGCTATACCTAGGCTTATCCATCATAAATTACTTCCTATTCTTTAGTATTTATGCTTACGTGGCAGCAGGCAAGCTAGGAGTGAAAACCTTCTGGCAGAATGCAATTGCGCCTACGGTAACTGCACTTGCTACCTGTTCCAGCGCAGCAACTATTCCTGTGAATCTGCAGGCAACAAAGAAAATCGGTGTACCGAAGGATATCGCTGAGACGGTAATTCCACTTGGCGTGAATACCCATAAGGACGGATCCGTAATTGGTGGAGTATTGAAGGTAGTATTCTTATTTGGCCTGTTTGGTAAAGATATCGACAACTTTGGAGCCATTCTCTCGATCCTCGCAGTAGGCTTCCTGGTAGGTGCAGTCATGGGAGCAATCCCCGGTGGCGGCCTCATCGGCGAGATGCTGATCATCAGTATTTATGGCTTCCCTCCGGCAGCTCTTCCGGTCATTGCAGTAATCAGTACGATCATTGATGCACCTGCTACCGTGTTAAACTCTACCGGTAATACAGTGTGTGCAATGCTCGCGGCAAGATTTGTTGACGGTAAGAAGTGGCTGCAGAAAGCAAGCTAAATATTGAGTAAATTCTCGTTATTCAGGAGATAGATTGGTTGGTGAAAACCACAATCTGTCTCCTTTCTTTTACTTTGGTAAGCAAGAAAATTTCTTGACAAAACGTAAGAAATGAGGGATACTCTGTTTATTGTTATAGATTAATATATTTATTAGAATAGGAAGAATATCATGAAGCTATGCAGCATTGCAAGCGGCAGCAGTGGAAACTGCATTTATGTCGGCAGTCAAAATACAAATTTATTAGTGGATGCCGGTGTCAGTGCGAAACGCATTGAGAACGGGTTGAACGGGATCGATATTATGCCGGATACAATACAGGGTATTTTAATCACTCATGAGCATTCGGACCATGTATCCGGGCTTGGGATTCTAGCTCGCAGATATCATATACCGATTTATGCAACCTATGAGACCGCCTGTGCCATAGATCAAATCAAAAGCCTTGGGGACATTCCTAAAGAGCTTTATCATTATGTAAAACCGAATGAAACTTTTATGATAAATGATATCTGTGTGGAACCTTTTTCTACCTCCCATGACGCAGTCAAACCGGTCTGCTATACAATGCAGTCTGAAGGACATAAAATTGGAGTTGCAACCGATTTAGGGAAATACGATGATTATATCGTATCCATGCTGGAGGGCTCCGAGCTTCTGTTCATAGAGGCAAATCATGACGTGAATATGCTCATGGTCGGAAAATATCCTTATTACCTCAAACAAAGAATCTTGGGAGACAGGGGGCATCTATCCAACGATTCCTCTGCTAATTTAATCAACCGGTTAATTCATCCCAAATTACAACATATATTTTTAGCTCATCTTAGTAAGGAAAACAACTATGAGGAGCTGGCTTATGAAACAGTTTGCTGCGAGTTGTCTAGCCGTGGCAGCAGCTTTTCTGCAAAAAATGTGAGTGTCGCTCATCGGGAGCAACCATCCCTGATGGCTATAATATAGGAGGAGACAGCATATGAAACGAACTGTAATTACTGTAGTAGGAAAAGATACCGTTGGTATCATCGCAAAGGTATGTACTTATCTTGCAAGCAACACAATCAATATATTGGATATATCGCAGACCATAGTCCAAGACTATTTTAACATGATGATGATCGTAGATATGACTGGCGCTAGCAAGGATTTTGAGGATATATCAGATGAATTGGAGCTGCTTGGAACAGAAATCGGAGTTATCATTAAGACACAGCGTGAGGATATTTTTGATAAAATGCATAGAATATAGTGAAAGCGAATTGATTCGCTTAGGAAGAACTGATCAAATGCAGCATGGGAGGCTAGTATGATAAATATAAACGAAGTCATTGAAACCAATAAAATGATTGAACAGGAGAATTTGGATGTCCGTACAATCACCTTGGGAATCAGTCTTCTTGACTGCGCAGACCCTAATTTAAGCGAGCTAAACCGTAAGATATATGATAAGATCACTACCATTGCTAAGGATCTTGTAGCAACCGGTAATAAGATTCAGAGAGAGTATGGGATTCCGATCGTTAATAAAAGAATTTCGGTTACACCGATCTCCTTAGTGGGAGCAGCAGCTTGTAAGACCACAGAGGATTTCGTTACAATAGCAAAAACCTTGGACCGTGCAGCGACAACAGTAGGAGTTAATTTTATCGGAGGATATTCTGCACTGGTCTCAAAAGCAATGACCTCCAGTGATCGATTGCTTATTGAGTCCATACCAAAGGCTCTTGGAGTAACAGAAAGAGTATGTAGTTCTGTCAATGTAGGCTCTACGAAGACCGGTATTGATATGAATGCGGTCAAGCTGTTGGGTGAGATTATTCTTCAGACAGCGGAACAGACCAAAGAGAAGGACTCTATCGGCTGTGCCAAATTAGTAATTTTCTGTAATGCTCCGGATGACAATCCGTTCATGGCAGGTGCTTTTCATGGGGTAACGGAAGGCGATGCAGTCATCAATGTAGGTGTCAGCGGTCCCGGTGTTGTTAAGAAAGCTCTGGAGAATGTTCGTGGTGCTGATTTCGAACAGCTTTGTGAATCGATTAAGAAGACAGCCTTTAAGATTACCCGTGTGGGACAGTTGGTAGCACAGGAGGCATCCAGATTACTAGACATTCCCTTTGGTATCATTGATTTATCCTTGGCGCCGACTCCGGCTGTTGGTGATAGTATTGCAGAGATATTAGAAGAAATGGGACTGGAACGCGTCGGAGCGCCAGGTACTACTGCGGCCTTAGCTTTATTGAATGATCAAGTGAAGAAGGGTGGCGTAATGGCTTCCTCCTACGTAGGTGGCTTAAGTGGTGCTTTTATTCCGGTCAGTGAAGATCAAGGTATGATCAATGCGGTTGAAGAAGGAGCATTGACTCTGGAGAAGTTGGAAGCAATGTCCTGTGTATGTTCTGTGGGACTTGATATGATAGCAATTCCCGGTGACACCAAGGCAACAACTATATCCGGCATCATTGCGGACGAGATGGCCATCGGTATGATTAATCAGAAGACTACAGCTGTACGCATTATCCCGGTCATTGGTAAGGGTGTGGGGGATCGTGTAGAATTCGGTGGCTTACTCGGATATGCTCCGGTAATGAAGGTGAATTCGTTTGATTGTGATAAATTCATTAACCGTGGTGGTAGAATTCCGGCTCCCATTCATAGCTTCAAGAATTAATTATGAATAAGAAGGCAATTTCGTACTAGAACACTTTCCTATTCAATCAGTAAATCTCTGTTTTGACAGAGTAATTATATCAATGTGAGTAATACTAGATGTATAATATTGTATATGATTTACTTGAACCGGGCTATAATCTCCCTCGTCTAATCACTAATGTGACATGTAGAGATTAATTCTCGGTTCTTTCATCGGTTTTTAGAAAAATACAACAGAAAGGCGTGTGTTAGGATGAATAAGAATTTAGAGCAGTTAGATTATAAAGGAATATTTAAGTATTTTAGTGAGATTTCAGATATCCCGAGAGGCTCGGGTAATGAACAGGCGGTAAGTGATTATCTGGTTTCCTACGCAAAGGAACATAAATTAGAATATACTCAGGATGCTGCTTATAATGTAATCATGATTAAGGAGGCTACTCCTGGCTATGAAGAAGAGCCTGCAATTATTCTTCAAGGCCATATGGATATGGTTTGTGAGAAGTTGAAGGATTACACACATGACTTTTTAAAGGATGGAATTAAGCTTATCGTAGACGGCGATTGGTTGCGAGCAGACGGTACAACGCTAGGTGGAGATAATGGCGTTGCTGTAGCATACATTCTGGCTATGCTTTCCGATGAGAGCATTGGTCATCCGAGATTGGAAGCAATCATTACAACGGATGAAGAGATGGGACTCAATGGTGCAAAGGCCCTTGATTTATCAGAGCTGAAGGGAAAATATCTGATCAATCTTGACTCAGAAGAGGAGGATTGTGTGCTTACTAGCTGCGCTGGTGGTATGAGATGTAATAGCACTCTTCCGATCCAAAGAGTAGAAGCCTATGGAAAAAGATTTAAGATTAGCTTAGGCGGTATGCAGGGTGGTCATTCCGGTGCAGATATTCATAAGAATAGAGCAAATGCTCCAAAGCTGCTAGGAAGATTGCTGTTTGAACTTCGAGAGAGAAACGACTTTGCATTAATTCGTATGCAGGGTGGTTTTAAAGATAATGTAATTCCTCGTGAAGCAGAGGTAGAGCTTCTGATTGAGGGAGAAGGAAAGGATCTGCAGGAGGCTTATATCCAAGTAGTAGACAGCATTACCAAGCTGATGAAGGTCTATCAGCAAGAGTATTCTGCCAGTGAACCTGGATTAAAATATGAGCTTGAAGATCTCGGGGAAGGATCGTTCCAAGCATTGCACCCGGTATCCTTTGAAAAAATGCTGTTTATGTTAGTGAACATGCCAAACGGAATTCAGGTAATGAGCTCCTATATCCCTGGATTAGTAGAAAGCTCCTTAAGCTTAGGAATCTTTAATACAGAAGAAGATCATGTGTCGTTTGTAGCAGCAATTCGTAGTTCTCTGTACAGCTATAAGCATTTCATGAGTAATCAATTGAATTATATGATCAGCTTCCTTGGGGGACAATTCAATGAATATGCAGAATATCCCGGTTGGGAATATAAACCGGATTCCTTGCTTCGTGAACATTGTAAGAGATTATATCATGAGAGCACTGGGAAAGAGATGAGAGTTGAAGCAATTCATGCCGGTCTGGAATGCGGAATTATTAGTGAGAAACTTCCGGGAATTGATGCAATTTCCATCGGACCCGATTTGTTTAACGTGCATACGGTGGAGGAACAGATGAATATTTCATCTGCAATTCGTGTGTATCAGCTTCTTGAGCGAATAGTTCAGGAGAAAATCAAAGCATAAGCGCAGAGCATTTACACGACAACTTGAAAAAGGGAACAAGCTTCTAGGTA
>JAQZBA010000174.1 GCA_029239365.1 Herbinix sp.
TAATTCTATAATCCTCTTTATCCAAGGAAAACTCAATGAGATTAGCAATAACCTCAGTGCTGCATACAGTATCATCAATACCTAGATTTTTAAACATAATTGTATTTTTCGGATTATTTACCCTAGCAATTGTTTTCTGAGTACTAAAGGTTAATTTAGCTATCTGGCAAATAACAAGATTCTCCTCGTCAGAACCCGTGACTGCTGCAACGATTTCTGCCTCTTCGATTCCGGCATCAATGAGTACATCCATATTGGTTCCATCCCCCAAGATTACATCTGTATTAAAATCCTCTGCTATCCTAAGGCTAGTTTCTTTATCTCTTTCTATCAAAGCGACATTGTAATCTCTTTCTCTCAGTGTTTTAAAAAGGTTGTATCCAACTTTACCGCCACCTATTATTATTGTTTTCACAGGAACATCTCCTTATATAGATAATTTATTAGTTTTTCCTTATCATTCTTATGAACACTACAGATTAGCTTATCTCCATTATGTATTTGCTCATTTTTTTTAGGGAGTCTTATTTTACCGTCTTTTAATATTCCTGCGATAATACAATGACATTTGCTCTCGAGATCATTTACTGTTTCCGTTTTTATCTTGTTTGCGAGTATTTTAATAATTACATAATTATCATCCAGTGTATAAATAACTTCCAGACTCTTGACCGGTAATTTACTTGTTAATATTTCCAATTCATACTCAACCGGATTAATTGTTTCAATTCCCAGTTTTTGATAAAAATATTTTTTTTCTGGATCATTAACTCGGGCGATGATTCTGGGCACATGATATATTTTATCTGCAATTAACGACACTGTAATATTAATATTATCATCGGAAGTCACTGGAATTAGTGCTTCTGCATTCTTTATTCCAGCCTCCTCAAGATTATCACTGTCAAATTCTATACCTTTAATTCTTTGCCCATTAAAACCGCTACCCAAATAATTCAGCTTATCGCCGTTACGATCTATAACACAGACATTGTTTCCTTCGTCAGATAATCGTTTTGCCAGATTGCTTCCGAACCGTCCGCAACCAATTATGATTATATACATAGTCATCCTCCATAGAATTAGTTTTTACTTTAGCATTTTCATTCTGATCAGGCTGAAGGTTTTCGTCAGATAATACCTCACCATAATCTATAGGAATATCTTTGATAGGGAACAGTGTAGATACCCGTTCAAGATTAACACTAGATGGCTTATAGATGGGATCCAGTACATATGCCATCCTATAATGCTTACGCGCCAGTACATCTTCTCCACCTAATTCATACCAGATTCCTAGAAGGTTTTGGGATTCAGGTCGATTAGGGTCAACACTGATTGCTTTCATAATGAGCTGATATGCTTCCTTATATTTGTGTTTTTTAATGTTCGCAATAGCTTCCTTTATCGAATTTTCAAAATCGTTTTGTGTAATTTTTGCTTCATTCATATCTTATACCTCCATGTATTCATTCTAGAGAAAGAATAAATCTTTTCGTATAAGTTTTGTGTAAGCATTCGTACTATAATATAATCTTTACATAAAAAAACTACCCCAGGATATTTCCTTACCTTGGAGTAGATAACTATATATTTATTAACCACTTATCGGTATCAATAATGATAATTATTCATCAATTAATCGATAGCCTACACCTATTTCAGTAATAATATATTGCGGCTGCGATGGATCCTCTCCCAGTTTACGTCTAAGATTTCCCATACACACTCGTAAGGATTGTGTATCATTTGATAACATTCCTCCGTAGACGTTATCTACGATGTATTTATGAGTAAGTACCTTTCCCTAGTTCTTCGCTAATAATACAAGAACCTTATATTCATTGGGTGTTAGGCGTATTTCCTGGTTACCGAGCCAAACTCTATGTTTTTCCGTATCTATAAACAAGTCTTTAATCCGATATCCTCTATTTTCTTCTTCTAATGTATTGCCACTAAATTTTTTATGCCTTAGGATTACTCGTATACGTGCAAGTAGTTCCGGAACACTGAATGGTTTCACCAAGTAATCATCAGCGCCAGCATCAAGTGCTTCAATTTTTTCCCTGTCATGCCCTCGTGCAGATATGATGATGATTGGAATTTGAGATACTGTCCTCAATTTTTTAATTACTTCAACTCCATCCATGTCCGGAAGCCCCAGATCTAAAACTAAGATATCCGGGCTTCTTGACATCGCTAACATTAAGGCACTCGTGCCATCAGATGCATCAATACATTTATAGCCTTGCATTTCAATGGAAAGCTGAAGGAATTTTCTTATTGACTTTTCATCATCTACAACTAAGATTAAGGGTTCCATTAAACTACTCCTTCTATGATTTGACATAAAAATCAACTATTGTTCCATGTGGTTCATAATTATGAATATAAATCCTTCCGCCATGAGCTTCAATAATCGATTTACAAAGACTTAAGCCTAGTCCCATACCTTTTCTATTTGATGTATTTCTCGAATTGCTTTTATGATAACGTTCAAATACATGCTCTAATTCTTCTGGCAAAATCCCTGGACCATTATCCTTTACTTCAAATACAACCTTATTCTCCTCCCGATATAAAGATACTGTGATATCGCTTCCATTTGGCGAATAATTGATGGAGTTATTTAGTAAATTAACTATTACCTGACGTATCAGAATACCATCTACGTTAATCAATATGATTTCATCGGGTATATTAACATAAATATTGTGTCTTCTGGCGTGTTTCTTAACATGCGTTACTGCATCTGTTATTATCTCTTCCGCTGCTTCTTCTTCGATATCCAGCCTGGTTTTTCCCTCTTCAAAACGTGTGGTTTGCAATATATTTTCAACTAATTCATTTAGCCAATCAGCATCATCATAGATACTCTGTAAAAAGTTCTTCCTTACTTCATCATTTATTTTATTGTAATTTTCTATTGCAGTACTTGCCAAACCCATAATTCCTGCTAAAGGAGTTCGAAAATCATGGGAAATTGATCGAAGCATATCAGCACGCAAACGTTCTTTTTGCATTTCCATCTGAACTTTTTTCTGGTTTTCAGAGATTTTCAGACGATCTAGTACAACAGAAATCTGTGGCATTACTACATCAATAAAAGTATTCTGATCATCTGTTATATTATGATCCTTCTTTAATGATATACCTATTACTCCTAATACACCATTTCGACTGATAATTGATTTATAATATGCCTTAGCTTCTGGAAATAAATTTGTCCCATGGCCACAAGGGCTACTTGACTGATAAGTCTCTAAACATGCCGCCAGATCATCCTTTCCTTGAAACATGTCTTCTCCATTTATACTATTACATAGCACTTCGCCTGAGGTATCATAAAATCTTACCATCACATTAGCACTTAATTGATGAGCGATTTCTTCAGATGATATTCTGGCTAAATCCTCTACATCTTTTACATCAAGCAACTTTTTTCCAATATAATATAGAGATGAAATATATTTCTCCCTATCTTCTACCTGCTGCCTCTCTGTTTTTACTCTTATTGTCAACATGCTTGTTATAAATCCGACAATAAACATAACTAAAAAAGTAATTATATAATCCGGATTATCGACTTTAAAGTTATAATAAGGTTCTGTAAAGAAAAAGTTATATAAAAGGACAGCGCAAAAAGATGAGAACAAACTGTATATATAGCCTTCTGCTAAATAAGAGAACAAAAGTATTCCAAGCAAATAAACCATAACTATATTGGATTCAAACATTTTTGTTTGATGAAACTCATTAGATATTAATGTACAAACCAACATAATCAGTAATAATATAAGAAGGATTTTTAATTTTTGCAGAGTATTCTTTTTAAAATAATTTGATTGATATTTTAAATCTGAAAAGGATTCTTCTGCACTCTGAGAAAGTGGACTATTCTTTATCAAATTATCCTACCTCCTATCTAATTTTTTCCATTATAACATTTGCCAATTGATTTGACTATAAGTATAGTTGAATATATGTTTAACTTATTAAGAATGCTATGATATAATCTATTACTGACACCATTAAGTATCAAATCATCAGGTAGAGGGTTGATTATTGTTTGATTGCTAATTATATAACATTGTATTATAATTTATCACAATAAAGTTTCATATCAAATTTATGAAAGAAGGAAACAAGTATGGGTAATAAAAATAAGAATTATGATCAAAAACCGGTAATTAAAACCTTGGAGCTCCTTTATATGACCCCCTCAGAAATTCGTGCCAAAGATATTGCCGACCTATTACAAGATGCAAAAGGTATAACGGCTGAATTATGGGAGGAGATGAATGTTCTTGAGCTGGAGCTTTCCAATCAGAATTCGGTGGACTTCGAACCCCTGGATACTCATTTTTCAAACCCCTCCGATGCAGCCTTTATCAAGAACCGGGGTATTATGACAATCTTTGCTGTTTGTGTAAAGGAAGAGGATTTTCAAGAGTTAAAGGCTATCTTTGAGGTAATCGTGTTACAATATAACGGTTTCTTATGCTCCGATACTGAGGATTTTCAACCGGTTCACGTTGGATCAGCAACAAAATAGGGATAAACATTCTACTATACCCGATCTATAATGGACATCTCTTACGTTTATAAAACATATATTGTTGTTCCAAATTTAAAGATTTAGGGAGTAAAACACATATGACTAGTAAAAAAGCAGCCCTGTTGGCTGCTATTCCACATACGATTCCTGTATTCACAGGATATATTGTTCTTGGTGCGGCCTACGGAATCCTTATGGATAGCAAGGGCTTTGGCATAATTTGGACCCTGCTTGCAAGCGTTTTCGTATATGCAGGTTCCATGCAATTTGTTACAATCTCGTTGCTTGCAGCAGGCTTTGACCCCCTTGGTTCTTTCCTTATGACTCTTATGGTAAATGCCAGGCACTTATTCTATGGTGTATCGATGTTAAATAAATATAATGGACTGGGACGTTTAAAGCCTTACCTGATCTTTACGCTGACTGATGAGACTTTCTCCATTCTTTGCTCAACCGATGCACCAAAGGGCATTGACCGAAAATGGTTTTTGTTCTTTGTATCCTTCTTAGACCATATATACTGGATCTTAGGTTCTTTGCTTGGTGGTATTCTTGGAAGCATGATGAATATTAATACCAAGGGCATTGACTTTGTTCTGACCGCTTTATTTGTTGTAATATTAATCAACCAGTGGAAATCTGCCAAGAGTCATATACCGGCACTGATTGGTATTTCTTCCGCGTTACTTAGCCGAATCCTATTTGGTGCATCCGATTTTATTATACCTGCAATGATCGTAATTCTGTTATCCGTAACAATTTTAAGAAAACCTATGGAGAGGGAGAACGTACAATGAATTATACTACGACACAGCTTATCCTGTTTTTCAGTTTAGTCTCCCTTGCAACCATACTTACGAGAGTTCTTCCTTTTATTCTGTTTCCTGAGAAAAAGAAGATCCCCAAATTCGTTCAATATCTGGCTGATGTATTACCCTTTACCATTATCGGAATGCTTGTGGTCTATTGTCTGAAGGATGTTTCCTTTGTTCAAATGCCCCATGCATTTCCTGAAATAATTAGTATCGCAGTTATCATCGCTCTTCATTTATGGAAAAGCAACACACTCCTTAGCATCGGAGGAGGAGCTCTTCTCTATATGTTTTTAGTTCAATGTGTGTTTATTTAGAGTTAAATAATTGAATCAATGTAAAGTTTACGCTCCTTGGATAAATCGACAAATCTTGATCCAACCCGTACCACAGGCTTGGATAACGTTAATTTGTTAATCATAACTACCTCACCCTCGCTACCATCATTTAACCGCACAATATTATGTATGTAGGACTGTACAATCCGCTCCAAAAATATCATTAAATATTTCGGATCATATTTTAAGAAGCCGTCCCGCTCAAAGTTCTCAACAACATCAAACGGACATATTGCTTTCCGGTACCGACGGTTGGAGGTCATTGCATCATAAACATCTGCAATCGCAATTATTTTTGAGAAATTCTCAATCTGATGGGATTTAAAACCATTCGGATAGCCCGTTCCGTCGCATCTTTCATGATGCATCAGCGCAGCATGCTTGACCCTCACATCAATCGGCTGATCCTTTAATGCCTGATAACCTCTAATGGTGTGAGATTTAATTATTTCAAATTCCTCCGGTGTTAATCTCCCGTCCTTTGTAATTATTTCTCTTGGTACTAGCATTTTGCCAATATCATGGAGTAATCCGCTAAGCGTCAGAATTCTCGTTTCCTCTGGTGACAATTTAATCCAGTTTGCAAAAATGCTGCAAATTAGTGATACATTGAGGCTGTGGACGTAAGTAATATCATCATAATCCCGAATACCATGGAGCATCTCCATGACGTGAGCTCCATTACGCCCCTCATGTAGTATCCGGTCCGTATCGGCCAGCAGTTGGTCTATATTAAATGGTTTATCTCCATTGATTACATCCTGAAAACTTCCCTCTACATTACCGATGGTATCCACATAGGTCCGGTTAAATTTCTTAAATTCCACCGTACTACGAAGGGCTTCGATATATGATTCATCCTTAGGCACTTCGGTTATAGGCTCTTGATGACTGATAACCAGACCATAGATATTATAAAACCTCAGTCGGGTAATCATTCTCTCATCAAGAATTGTTCCTTGTGTTATAATTAACTGATTGCTGGAAGAATATATATCCGAAGCAACCACCATACCGGATTCCGCCTGGTCCGTTCTTATTCTTATAGCTTCCATCCAATAACCACCCCTTAGTTTTTTCGTACTTACCTTCTTCTTCGAGTATAACTTCTTATATTAACTATTACAAGTACAAGATTCGCCAAATCTTAGCAAAATAGCCCTACACGGAGCTCCTTCACTACCCCCCAGTTTCATCGGTGCCGCCACCAGAAAATAGTCTCCTGCCGATATCTCCTTAAGAAACAATCCTTCCAAAAGCACAACCTCTGTTCCCAGTAATTCCAGATGCACAGACATCGGTGCATCTAACGGTCCTACACTCTGACTCTCCACCCCAATGAGAGCCATATGGTAACGGTTAAAAAGCTTTGCCATTTCTAATGTGATTTCTTTATTACCTTTAATTAATAAACGCTTCTGACTGTTTTGTATTAGCATCTCCAAATCCTCAAGGGATCCCTCCACTTGGTTGATTACGGTACAAGGTCCGATACATCGGGACAGATCCATTTGTTCAATTGACTTACCGTCTTCATAAAAATGATACGGCGCATCAATATGGGTTGCATTATGTGCACACATTTCGAGCATGGTAAGATTGATAGGGTCTCCGGCTGCTATTGAAAGAGTTCTATGAAAGCTGGGAACCGGATCTCCCGGATAAACATTCCCACCAAATAATTCCTGAGTGATATCAAATATCTCCATAGACTTTATACCCTCCTGGCTCAATTTAAGATTAATCCGACCGGACAATGATCACTTCCCATTACCTCCATGTGTATCATACTGTCTTCAATTCTATCCTTAATTCTTTCAGAGACGAGAAAATAATCGATACGCCATCCCGCATTATTCTCTCTGGCATGAAACATGTAAGACCACCAAGAATAAGCACCTTCTAATTTTGGATATTTATAGCGAAAGGTATCAACAAAGCCATTTTCTAAAAGTTTTGTCATTTTTTCCCGCTCTTCTAAGGTAAAACCTGCATTTTTCATATTGGACTTGGGATTTTTCAGGTCGATTTCCTGATGGGCAACGTTTAAATCACCACAGATAATCACCGGCTTCTTCTCATCAAGACTCAAAATATATGCCAGAAAATCTTCCTCCCATTCCATACGGTAGCTTAACCTTGCAAGCTCCTTTTGTGAGTTGGGTGTATACACGGTAACGAGATAAAAATCCTCATACTCCAGCGTGATAACTCTTCCCTCATCATTATGCCTGTCCATACATAGGTCATAGCATACACTAATTGGTTCTTTTTTTGCAAATACTGCTGTCCCTGAATATCCTTTCTTAACCGCCGAATTAAAATATTGATGGTAGCCCTCGAACTTAATCTCAACCTGCTCTGGCTGAAGCTTGGTTTCCTGAATACAAAAGATATCTG
>JAQZBA010000175.1 GCA_029239365.1 Herbinix sp.
TACCCGCGATGTAGTGGTTTGTTCTATGGATGAAGCCGGATTTCCCAATGCAAAGGCGATGTTCCTGCGAAAGCATGAGGGGCTGAATACCTTCTGGTTTTCTACCAATGTATCGGCGTCTCGTACAAAACGGTGGCAGGAAAATCCGAAAGCTTGTATTTATTTCTTAGAATCTGGTCCGATCCATGGACTGATGCTGACAGGCGTGATGAAGGTATATATGGATGATGAGACAAAGCAAGCCTACTGGGAACCCAGCGATATCCGGTATTATTCTCAGGGACCGACAGACCCGGATTATTGCATTCTTATGTTTCGTGCAGACAAAGCAAACTATTGGGGCGGTGGTAAATACGAATTTGACACAGCAGCAGTTTAATGAATCTGATCCATCATTTCAGCTTATGGATTACTTAAAAATCATCGATATTTTAATTTTACATTTGCAGCCATATATTGTATAATGATTGAATAATTTTCCATGGAAATAATTGCATGGTTTTTTGTATGGGATAGTTTTATAACGTTCAAACATGTTTTATGCCGCTGGGGGCAGATGGGAGGAGTATATGGTAGGTTTTGACACGGAGTATTCACCAATGAATGTAGGGTATGACTCGCAGAGAGTGGAGACATTGACTCACTTTTTTGAGGACTTGATAAGTAAGAAGAAAATATTGTCCGCAAATTATTGCCTAGCGAGGGATGGCAAGGTATTTGCAAATAATGCAGTTGGTAAACTGTCCTTCCGAGAAGAGGATGCAAGAGAACTGCAACCGGATACAATACAGAGAATCGCTTCGATTACAAAGCTGTTTACTGCGGTAGCTATCTGGCAATTAGTAGAGGATGGCAAGCTCCGTGTGAATCAGAAGGTAGGAGAAATCATCGAGGAATTTTCCTTTAAGCCTTTTCATGAGATTACGGTTGCCCATCTTTTATCCCATACCTCCGGTATGCATCCGGATGGTGGCTGTTTTGAGAACAAATATCAGATTAATCAATGGGAATTCATTCAAGAAGATAAGGCTAATAATTGGATTGCTGCTGCGTTACATACCGGTATGCGTAAGAATCCTGGGGAGGAATGGGCATATTGTAGCTTTGGATATGTAGTCCTAGGTGAGATCATCTCAAGAGTCAGTGGTGAATTTGCAAATGATTATATCATGAACCATATTGTTAAGCCTTGTGGACTGAAGGACACAGGCTTTGACTATAAGAAGGACATAGTTGTCAGGATGAATATTCCTCATGAACGTCGGGAAAAGATGGTGAAGGAGTTTTTAACCGAAACCTATAAGGATGAAGACGATGGAACCGTATGGAAGAAGATACCGAGTACGGGTGGTGGTCTATATTCCACAGCTTATGATCTCTGCCGTTTCGGAATTATGCTTCAGCAGGGCGGGTACATCGACGGAAATCGTATACTTGGAAGAAAAGCCATTGAGAAGATGTCAACGCTTTATACTCAACCCCACATCAAGGACTACTGCTGGAACGCAGGTGGTCCTTACCGCCAATATGGATTAGGACCGGATATGCGCTGCAACGATGCTAGCATCTATACGCAGGGAACCTTTTTCCATGAGGGTGCAGGTGGTTGTTGTCTATTAATCGACCCTACGGAGAAAATGGTTGCCGCTTGGTTTATCCCCTTCATCGATGATGTTTGGAGTGCGGAGCCTCTATATAATGCAGCTGCGGTGATGTGGTCTGGGATTATATAGGCAGATAGGAGTTCGTTTTGAATTACATACGACATCAATTCAATATCATGAGAGCGGTAGCACTGGTCACCTATAAGGAATGGAGTGCCTACCGCACTCATACTATGGTCTCTATTTTTGTGGGACCGGTTTATTTTATCGTTCAATACTTTATCTGGACGGCAGCTTATGGTGGTAAATCTGAGATAAACGGTATGAGCTTGACTCAGATGGTCACTTATTTTGGTGCCTCTACTTTAATTGGTTATCTTACCATGGATTTTGCAGACTGGAATCTGCAGATGCTGATTCGCACGGGTAAATTCCTTACCTTCGCCATGCGCCCGATCAATCATAGGTTTTTTGCCTTTTCCCAGAAGGTAGGGCATCGTTTTCTTGGACTTATGTTTGAATTTGTACCCTGCTATATCATATTTACGCTGCTCTTCGGAGTCAATATGGTTCCGAAACACTTGGGCTGGACGTTATTGTCGGTAGCCTTAGCCTTTCTAATGAACTTCTATGTTCATTATATTCTCGGAATGACTGCGTTCTGGTTTATACAGTCTTCAGGAATCCGCAGAGTATTTGATCTCTTAGCCGGGGTCTTCTCCGGAGTATTTATTCCTCTGGTGTTCTTCCCGGAAGCAATGCAGAAATTTCTGTTCTTCCTACCCTTTCCTTATATGTCCTATGTTCCGGCGATGGTATTCACGGGAGGCTTTAAGCTGGGAGGGGTAACGATGAGCATCCCTTTGATTGTTGGCCTTCAAGGGGTTGCCGTGGTGATGGTAATTGGATTATGTTCACTGATTTACAGGGCATCAATGCGGCATTTTAGCGGGGTTGGGGCTTAGGGAGGTAGGAATGAATGAAACGTTATCTTTTGATTTATCGTGAATGTATCAAGGTGGCCTTTGCTACGGCTTCGACTTACCGATTAAATTTCTTCCTTAATTCCGTAATCATGCTTCTTGGAGATATCCTATTTCCGCTGGTTACAATCTTGATCTATGGATCAGGGGCAGGTTTTGAGGGCTGGACCATCTATGAGGTATTGCTAATCCAATCAGTATTTACTATGTCAATGGCGATTGCGGATATGTCCTTTCACGGAATTATGTGGGCGACCATGTTTGCCGTCAGAGAGGGTAATTTTGAGATGGTGCTATTAATGCCGGTAGATACTATGTTCTTATTGATGGCAAAGACCTTTTCCATTGATGGAATTGGACTTCTGTTCGGAGGAATCGCTATTTTTATCATCTCACTTATTAACCTTACAGCTCCTACTTTGATTATGTGGTTACAGTTTGTGGCGATGTTCGTGGTGGGAATGATGGTTATGCTGGGAATATCATTGATTATGGCGGCAACCTCCTTCAAATGGGTGGGAAACTCACGAATCCCGGAGATATTTGATAGTCTGCGAAGCTTCGGAAAATATCCTCAGAGTATCTTCCCGAAGACAGTATTAATCGTGTCCTCCTATGTGCTTCCTGTGGCAATGATTGGCTTCTTTCCGGCAGCTGCATTGCTAGGACGGGGAGGTTATGTCATGTTTTATGCGATTCTTCCCTGCGTGCTGTTCATGACATTGGGGATATTACTATATCGATCCATGGTGCGTCTGTACCAAGGGGTGGGAGGCTGAAGATGGAAACGATAATTAAGGTAGATCATTTGATAAAAAGATATGACACTTATAAGAGGGGTAGCAGCTTCAAAGAGAGTGTGAAGACTTTTTTTCACCGTGAGAAGATTCCGGTAATGGCAGTCAATGATATCTCCTTTGTAGTCGGGGAGGGCGACATTGTCGGTATTCTTGGACCGAATGGAGCCGGTAAGTCAACTACCATTAAGATGTTAACGGGAACCTTATATCCCACCAGCGGTAATATCGACGTTATGGGGTATAATCCGACAAAAAACAGAAAAACCTATGTGCAACAGATTGGAGCCGTCTTTGGTCAGAAATCTCAGTTGATCTGGGATATCCCGCCCATCGACAGCTTTCGAATGAACAAAGCCATCTATGATGTATCCGACCAGGATTATAATGAGCGGATTGAAATTATGTCTAAGCTCTTCGAAGTGGAGGATTATATGACGAGACCGACCAGAGTATTATCCCTTGGAGAGAGAATGAAATGCGAATTCATCATGGCGATGCTGCATCACCCGAAGGTGGTATTCTTAGATGAGCCAACCATCGGTCTGGATGTAATTGCAAAGCAAAGAATCCGCGAATTCATCCGTGAGATGAATTCGCGGGGAACGACCTTCATCCTTACAACCCATGATCTGGAGGATGTGGAGCAGCTTGCAAGGAATATCGTAATCATCAATCACGGCGAAAAGGTGTTTGATGATTCCATCGATAACCTGAAGAAAGTTCTGGGTGCAAAGAAGATTGTTCAGTTAGTGCTGGGCAAGCCCTTAACAGAGCTTTATATCCCGGGAACAGAGATCATTACGCGAGAATCGGAGCTTAATATAACAGTCAGCGTGGATCAGGATCAGATATCGATCACGGATTTTATGACAGAATTATCGAAGGTATGCACCTTTACCGATATATCCATCAAGGAGATGCCAATGGAGACAATCATTACTCATATCTATCAATACAAGAAGGAAGAATGATAGGAACCTGAAATTAATACCTGGATCCCTCCATACAGTGGCTGCTGGGATAGGAGACTTATGACACCAGAACCAGATAGTACATCTATAGTATCCGTCTATAATCTGAGGGAGTACATCCCATTACCTTCTTAAATTGCCGCATGAGGTGGAACTCATTGCTATAGCCACATTGTGCTGCTATGCTTCCAAGGGTCAGATCAGTTGTTGCCAATAGATATTTCGCCTGCTTGAGACGGCTATTAATGACATCATTCATTACATTTACCCCAAAGATTTTCTTATAAGTATGCTGAAAACCGGAAAGGCTCATGGAGAGTTCTTCCGCGAGGGCTGTTACTGAGGGAATAGCCTGAGGCATATTATAGATACGCGTGCGGAGATCAACCATGTTTTGATGCTTCCTAATATCATATTCAGAGGGTGATATGAGCTCTGAGTGGAGTTGGCGGCTAAGCTTGATGAATAGTATTTTCATGTAATGAGTTATAATATCCGTGCTATAAGGACTTGGTGAGTAGTACTCATAAGTCATGCTGCGTATGAGGGGGGATAGCTCGGAGATATTCCCGAGCCAGGTAACACGATTGAGAGGTAACTTAAGTTCTGAGAAAAGAGCCTCATCCTCCGCGTCTACCATAAAGTGAATCCAATCATCGATATATTCCTCTCCAAAGGTGCGGTAATAGGAGGGCTCTTTATCTGTATAGAGAATGAAAGAATTCTCTTTTGTTACTATTTCCTTGCCGTCCTGCAGGAAGATAGCAGGTGTCTTAATCAGTAGAAACAGCCAAGTATCGAGGCCATTTCGCCGATCCATCACAAAATTTTTATCATGGGGATGATTATAACCGATGGAATGTATGTTCATAGTCCGATTTCCTTTTGAATTTTTCTTATATTATATGACAACTTTGCATGTTATGCAATGCAATATCATCGATTATACTTGATTATAACTCGGTATTTCATGGATCATTTTGCAGAAAATGATATAATAAACTGCCTGTTAGTGCATTGTATTTCTTGGCCAGAAATAATAACATTTTATTAGTTGGTGATTATAAAATCACTAAGAAGAAAGATAAAGCAGAAGGAAGGCATAATAATGATAAAAATTAAGGTAAATGCTCACGAGAAGAAAGGCATAATCAATAAGAATATTTATGGACATTTTTCCGAACATTTGGGAAGATGCATCTATGAAGGAATCTGGGTTGGTAAGGATTCTCCGATCCCAAATACCAAGGGAATGCGTAATGATGTGGTACAGGCTCTGCGTGACATAAAAATCCCGGTACTTCGTTGGCCCGGCGGCTGCTTTGCAGACGAGTATCATTGGAGGGATGGCATTGGACCTGACGAAAAGCGCCCAACCATGATTAATACCCATTGGGGCGGTATTACTGAGAACAATCACTTTGGGACACACGAATTCTTCGAATTATGTGAACAGCTCGGAGCTGAGCCCTACATTAATGGTAATCTGGGAAGCGGCACGGTGCAGGAGATGCAGCAATGGGTTGAATATATGACCTCTGACAATATATCTCCGGTTACAGATCAGCGTAAAGAGAACGGTCAAGATAAACCTTGGAAATTAAAGTATTTTGGAGTTGGTAATGAAAACTGGGGTTGTGGCGGTAACATGACGGCAGAATATTATGCCGATGAATATCGCAGATATGCAACTTATGTAAGAAATTTCGGCGGAAATACCATCTATAAGATTGCTTGCGGTCCTTCCGGAGACGATTATAACTGGACTGAGGTATTGATGAAGAAAGCGGCGAACCACATGCATGGTCTGAGCTTACATCATTATACACTTCCCGGTGATTGGAGCAAGAAGGGGTCGGCGATTGATTTTACCGAAGCAGAATGGTTTACAACACTTCAGAAGACTCTTCAAATGGAGGAGATGATCTGTAAACACTCTGAAATCATGGACAAATATGATCCGGAGAAGAAGGTAGGCTTAATTGTAGATGAATGGGGCTCTTGGTATGATACGGCGCCGGGGGATAACCCAGGCTTCCTCTACCAGCAGAACACCGTAAGGGATGCTTTGATTGCAGGTATTAACTTAAATATTTTCAACAATCATTGTGACAGAGTCCAGATGGCAAATATCGCGCAGGTAGTGAATGTACTGCAAGCGATGATACTGACGGAAGGCGATAAGCTGGTACTTACACCGACATATCATGTCTTCAAGATGTATACCGTGCATCAGGATGCAGAGCTATTAGCGATGGAAATGGATAGCAGTGAATATAGGAATGAAGAAGCAGTGCTTCCTCAGATAAGTGCCTCCGCCTCCATCGATGCAGAAGGGAAGATTCACATCTCCTTATGTAATCTCGATGCAACTAATGAGGCTAAGTTAGATCTTGAGATCGCAGGAATTATGTTGAAGCAAGTGAGAGGTAGGATACTAACTGCTGATCTGATGAATGAGAAGAATACCTTTGAAGAGCCGGATAGCGTGAAGGTAGAAGACTTCAACCATACAGAAATCGTTGATAACCATGTACATGCTATAATACCATCAAAATCCGTAGTTGTGCTAACGATAGAATAGCCAGGATAAAGAATTCAGTAAGTTGAACCATATATTATTTAATAATGAGTTCCATTGAAAAATTCAATAATATATTACCGGGTATTGATGAAGTATTGGGTAGGTATAGTAGGCTTAGTACAAATAATCACATTGTATTTCCATCCAAAATCAGATACAATATCCGTAGCAGAGTGGAGAAAAAGCAACTTCACAAGACACCGGAACTCAGAGGATATGTTATGATAGGAGAAGATATAATGAAGAGAATAGGAATTATCGGAGCTATGGACGAAGAAGTTCATATTCTGAAGGGCCAGATGACTGATGTAGAGGTAAAGCTCATCGCTTCTATGGAATTCAACGAAGGAAGATTACAGAATCATGAAGTGGTAGTGGTACGCTGTGGAATCGGCAAGGTGAATGCAGCGATCTGTACCCAGATACTGATGGATCTCTTTCATGTAGATGCTGTGATTAATACAGGAGTAGCAGGGTCTCTTAGAAATGAGATTGAGATAGCGGATATCGTGCTTTCCACAGACACGCAACAGCATGATGTGGATGCCTCAGGCTTTGGTTATCCGGTTGGTGTCATTCCCAGAATGGAAGCTTCTATCTTCCAAGCGGACCAGCGTCTGATTACCCTTGCCAAGTCGGTGTGTGACGAGGTGATTCCTGAGGTTGCAGTCCATACGGGAAGAATTGTAAGTGGAGACCAATTTATCTCTGACAACGGGAAGAAGACTTGGCTGGTGGATAATTTTAATGGCTTTTGCACAGAGATGGAGGGGGCTGCGATAGCTCAGACCGCATACCTTAATCAGGTTCCTTTCTTGATCATTCGGGCGATCTCTGATAAAGCAGATCACAGCGCTGAGATGAGTTACAAGGAATTCGAAGAAATCGCTATCAGAAATACAGTAAAGCTGCTGAACGGATTAGTTGCTAAATTATAAATTAGCTAAGGATGATGTTGACCTATTAGTAATACGATAGGTTGACATTGTCCTTTTCTTATCGTATAGAAAGTTGCGTCCTATAGGATAAAAGTCTTTACACCGGAAGATATCGTTTTAGTTAAAAAGGTGGAAATCATTGCCGGGATATGGTAAGGTTATTGTGTTTTCAATTTCTCGACGAAAAACTCGACATAAAAACAAAGGAAGCGATGAAAATGAA
>JAQZBA010000176.1 GCA_029239365.1 Herbinix sp.
GAGTATTTGCATTCGTCGGTACTTAGGTTCTGTCCTTTAGAACCTTATGTACCGCTACGTAATGCAACTAAGCGAAAGCGTCTCCGATTTTGGAAACATTGATCGAACTTATATCATCAACCTTAAATGGGGTGTGAACTGTAATCATTATTATTCATTTAGCTGCGGTTTCAGCTTATCGTATAATTCCATATACTTGCCGGAAGGGATATCCCAGCTATTGTCACAGGACATCGCAGACTTTATGAGCTTTGCACAAAGTGTCTTCTTTCTGAATAATTCTAAGGCTCTTCGAATTGTATAAAGCATATCATGGGCATTATAATTCGCAAAACTGAAGCCATTCCCTTCCCCTGTATCTTCCTGGTAAGAAATTACAGTATCCTTAAGTCCGCCTGTCTCTCTTACAATCGGAAGAGTTCCATACCGCATACTGATCAACTGTCCCAAACCGCAAGGCTCAAAAAGAGAGGGCATAAGGAAGAAATCCGATGCCGCATAGATTCTCTGTGCTCTTGGATCACTATATGCAATTTTAACAGATACCTTTCCGGGATAACGATGAACCGCATTTCGGAAGAGCTCCTCGTATTTTTTATCTCCATTTCCCAAGATTACAAACTGCACCCCTTCATTCATAATCTCATCAAAGACACATTCAATCAGTGCTAAACCCTTCTGGTCCGTCAGACGGGATACCAGACCGATCATCGGTATATCCCCATCCTCAGTCAAGCCAAGGCTTTTTTGCAACTCCAGTTTGTTGATTCTCTTATCCTTCAGGGTCCCCTTAGAATAGTTCTTATACAGAAAAATATCTGTCTTCGGATTATACTGCTCATAATCAATCCCGTTCACAATACCTCTCAGACTATTCTCTCTTGCCTTCAGAAGCCCGTCCAGACCTTCACCGTAATAAGGATATTTTATCTCCCCTGCATAGGAATCACTCACTGTAGTAATCAGATCGGAATACACCAGGGCACCCTTCATAAAACTGCCTGCTCCATAAAACTCCAGCTTATCATTTGTAAAATATTCATCCCCCAGTCCGAACCATTCCTTCATCTCCGGTATTCCATAGATACCCTGGAATTTGAGATTATGAACAGTGAATATGGTGCGAATCTCTTGATATCGGTCGAGGCTCCTATATTGTGCTTCCAGAAGTACCGGCACCATTCCTGCCTGCCAGTCATGACAATGGATGATATCCGGTGTAAAGCTTAGATGAGGTATCGCTTCCAGTACTGCACGGCAAAAGAAAGCAAATCGCTCCGCATCATCCCCATATCCATAACAGTTATCTCTCTTAAAGTAGAATTCATTGTCAATGAAATAATAAGTAACTCCACGATATACCGTCTGCTCAATCCCACAATACAGATGTCTCCAACCTAAGTTGACATAGAGATAGCATAGATGCTCTAGCACTATCTCATTTTCCTTCAATATATCAGTTAGTGTCTTTTTTTCTTCACTTTCTTCCCATAACCCAGTCTCTTCGTCCTTGACCAGCTTCTTGGATTTTCCGGCAATTTCATACTTTGGCATGATTACTCTCACATCTGCACCCCGCAGATTTAACGCAGGTGGCAGACCTCCAATTACATCAGCCAGACCACCTGTTTTTGCAAAAGGACTTGCTTCCGAGGCGACCATAAGAATTTTCTTCATAACAACCCTCATTTCTGCGCATTTTTTCTGGCAGTTTAGCTAAATAACAGCACCTTTTCGAATAACAACCGGATAACATTCTTGACCAACGAGATGCTTACCCTTACGAATAATTACATCCTTATCAAGAATTACATTTTCCAGAACCACCTTTTCTTGAATCTCAGAGTCCTGCATAATAACACTGTTCTTTACGACCGCTCCTTCCGCAATCTTAACACCACGGAACAGAACGCAATTTTCTACCTGTCCATTAATAATACAGCCATCCGCCACCAGTGAATTCTCTGCCTTGGCATTCTCTCCGTATTTAGCCGGAACCTCGTCCCTGACCTTGGTATAAATCTTCCCGTTATGCTGAAATAATTCATTGAAATTCTCGGGATTAAATAATTCCAGGTTGTGTTTGAAATAGGACTGAATACTGTCTATGTTTGCCAAATAACCATCATATTTGAAGCCATAAATCTTGAGTTTATCAAGATTACGAACCAGAACATCCTTATTAAAGTCAAAGAGCCCTCTTGCCTCACATTCTTCTATCAGATACTCAAATAGTCTCTTTTCAATAATATACATTTCCATGCTGAGCTTATCCGAGGTCGGATTCGCAGGTTTCACTTCCATATCAATTACTCTATTGTTCTCATCCATCTTAATGATTGTATGTTTCGATAGATCTTCTTTTCTTACTTTCTTCATTTCCTTATAAATCACAGTGATATCTGCATTATTCTCTTTATGAAATTCTAGCGCTTCTTGATAAGTCAGGTTACATACCATAGAACTGCCGGACAGGATCACATATTTTTGAGGGCTTTTACGTATATAAGACATATTACTGTGAAAAGCCTCGATTTCACCACGATACCAGCCTCTGTTATCTTGACTTACATAAGGCGGAAGGATGAATAATCCACCATGCTTACGATCCAAGTCCCATTGTTTCCCGGTATCCAGATGATCCATCAAGGAGTGATAGTTGTTCTGTGTTATAATTCCTACGTTAGTGATCCCGGAATTGATCATATTTGATAAGATAAAATCTATGATACGGTATCTTCCGCCGAAGGGCAGAGCTGCTACAGACCGTCGGAGGGTTAACTCCTGAAGGCTGACATTGCTGTCACCGGTATAGATAATTCCCATTGTGTCTCTCATAAATCCTCCATTCTACCGCATCATTATAATGCGGCATTCTTTCTCTCAATATGAAAATCTTCTTCAAATTCTACAAGCGTCCTTACTGCCACTGCTTATTGGCAACTTACCCCTAGACAACCGCCTGAAAAAGTTTGTAATTGTCTACATCAATCATACTGCCCTTCTCTAATCGGTATCCGGCGGGCAGAATAAGATTCTCACCAATGACCGTGATATTCTTTTCCCTCTCATCTGACATGATCTTAATCTCATCCTCAGAGCTATAACCAATATAAGAGTTATCACCGATTACTGTGTTCTCAGCGATAATAGCATTCTCTATCACAACATTGTCACCAATCTTAACATTTGGCATCAGAATAGAATTGTTAACCCTGCTTCCTCGTCCAACGGTAACTCCTGCAAATAGTACCGAGTGGAGTACATCTCCATAGATGATACCGCCTTCGGTGATAATACAGCGCTTAACATTTGCACCAAGTGCAATGTAATGTGGCGGCTCTACCGGATTACGAGAATAGATCTTCCACCCGGTATCATATAGATCCAGCTCAGAGGATTCCTCCAGCAGATCCATGTTGGCTTCCCATAAGCTCTGGATGGTACCTACATCTCTCCAATATCCCTTGAAAGGATATGCAAACATACGCTCTCCATCCTTTAACATCTTCGGAATTATATCCTTCCCAAAGTCATTATTGGAGCCCGGTGTATTCATATCATCAATTAGATACTGTCTAAGTTTCTTCCAGCTAAATATATAGATTCCCATGGATGCCTTGTTACTGATTGGGTTCTTAGGCTTCTCCACAAATTCATAAATCATATCATCCTCATAGGTGTTCATGATACCAAAGCGGCTGGCTTCTTCCCACGGCACCTCAAGAATTGCAATGGTAACATCTGCATTTTTCTCTTCATGGTAGAGCATCATTGCATTGTAATCCATTTTGTATATCTGGTCACCGGATAATATTAAGACATATTCCGGGTCATACGCTTCGATAAATTCGATATTCTGGCAGATCGCATTCGCCGTACCGGAATACCATTCTCCTACCGTCTGCTTCATATAAGGGGGTAGAATTGTCACCCCACCATTCAGTCGATCCAAGTCCCAAGGTTGGCCTATCCCGATATATGAATTCAATTTTAATGGTTTATATTGAGTAAGTACACCAATTGTATCAATTCCCGAGTTGGTACAATTGCTAAGTGGGAAGTCAATAATACGATATTTCCCTCCAAAAGGCACTGCCGGTTTTGCAATATTTTTCGTTAGTACACCTAATCTGCTGCCTTGCCCTCCGGCTAGCAGCATGGCTACGCATTTTTTTGTCACCATAGTTAACCCTCCTTAATAAATTTTCTTTAACTTCACATGCCTACCCTTTGAATTAGTTTGTGCTAAGTGTGAAAATAGCCTTTTAATTTCACACTAACCTAGTGTAACAGAGTAGAAGTTGATTGGTTCTTCATTATTTGGTCTTATTAGATCTCTTTTGCTGCTTTACAGGTTTATAAAATGCTATCGACAGGGGTGGCAGCGATAGCGTAACAGATTGCTCATATCCGTGACACGGTAATTTCTCCACCTTAACCAATTTTAAATTCTCATATCCATTACCACCAAAGCTGGTGTTATCTGAACTGAATATCTCCTGGTAACTCTTCACTTTAGGCACACCAATTCGATAATCCATTCTCTCTACCGGTGTGAAATTTACAACAACGAGAAGATAATCCTCCGGTGTTCTGCTCTTTCTTAGGAAAGCTACTACACTCTGGTTGTTATCATCCGGACAGATCCACTCGAAGCCGCTCCAACCATTGTCATCCTCCCATAAGGCTGCCTGTGAACGGTAAAAATGGTTGATCGCTTTCACATAATCGAGCGTCTTTTGGTGCATCTCATAATCAAGCAAGAGCCAATCCAGTCCTGCATCATATCGCCATTCTATGAATTGCCCAAATTCCCCTCCCATAAAGGTCAGCTTCTTACCTGGGTGCGCGATCATATATCCCAGCAAGCTCCTTAGCCCGGCGAACTTCTGATGATATTCACCCGGCATTTTGTTCAACAGTGACCGCTTACCATGTACAGCCTCATCATGGGATAGAGGTAGAATATAATTTTCTGAAAATGCATAGGATAGTGAGAAGGTCAATAAATTGTGGTTCCACTTACGGAAAATAGGATCCATGGAGGAATATCGCAGAGTATCATTCATCCAGCCCATATTCCATTTGTATAAGAAACCCAAGCCTCCGCTACTGGTTGGTGCCGTGACCATTGGCCACTGGCTGGAATCCTCCGCAACCATCATCGTCGTAGGGAATTGTGCGTATACAATTTCATTTAACCGCTTTAAGAAATCAGCCGCTTCCAGATTCTCGTTTCCTCCAAATTTATTGGGGAGCCATTCCTCTCTGCCAAAATCAAGGTATAGGATACTTGTTACCGCATCAACGCGGAAACCATCCACATGATAATATTCTAACCAGAAGATAGCATTTGAGATTAGAAAGCTCTGTACTTCATGCCTGCCATAATCAAAAATCAGAGTTCCCCACTGCGGATGTTCGCCCCTCCTCGGATCCGGATGCTCATAGATTGAAGTTCCATCAAACTGAGCAAGACCGTGTGCATCCTTCGGAAAATGACCCGGAACCCAGTCAAGGATGACACTCAGCCCTTTCTTATGACAATAATCTACGAAGAACATGAAATCCTTCGGAGTACCGTATCTGCTGGTTACCGCATAAAAACCGGTGACCTGGTAGCCCCAAGAACCATCAAAAGGGTGTTCCATCACAGGCATCAACTCAATATGGGTATACCCCATATCTACTACATAATCCACCAGCTCTGAAGTAAGCTCCCGATAGGTTAAGAAAGATCCATCCTCCCTCTGCTTCCAGGAACCAAGATGGACCTCATAGATCAAAATCGGTTGATCCACAGGAAGCTTCTCTTTTCTACTTTCCATCCACTCTGCATCCGACCAGGTGTAGCCTTCAAGATCATATACGATCGAAGCTGTTTTTGGTCGAAGCTCACAGTAGAAAGCATAAGGATCACATTTGTAAAGCACCTCCCCGGAAGCACTTCCAATGGCATATTTATATAGTTGGTTCGTCTCTACTCCCGGTATAAACAGCTCCCAGACGCCTGAGTCACCGATGCGTTGCATCGGATTAGCCTCGCTATTCCATCCGTTAAAATCACCCACTGTGCTGACCCAATTCGCATTCGGAGCCCAAACGCTAAAACGGACACCCTTTTGTCCGTTCTGTTCCATCCGATGTGCTCCGAGCATTTGGTAGCTCTTATAATTTGTCCCTTCATGAAAAAGGTAGAGTTGTTCTTCTGTAATCTCACCGGTATTTCTACTCTTTGCCACCCGACTTCGCCTCCCATTTTTTATAGCTTTCCATTATGAATTTATAACTGTGTAATATCAGCAATGAAAATATATGAGGATATACCAGAAATAATGCATGAAATTTTAGTTTGAATCGAATTTCTTAACACTAGATAGCTCTTCCATTTATGGGATAATCTATAATCACAGTATAACACATTTGTCGGAATATGTAATCCATTTTATGCTGTAATCTCATAATTTTTAGTCAATGAACTAATTGTGTGTAAAATGGCATTGGGCCTGGTATATTGGTTCGTGTGAGCTGTTAAGAAAATCGTAACTAAAACTTAACACATAGTTTCTTTACTTCTATACCTATCCTCTATATAATGAATACTATCTTTAGATATATTCCTTTTTGAATGCAACTACAGTCAGTCTATCGTATGAAGGAGACACAATATGAAGAAACCCATGATAGCTATTAGTGCCCTTATAGCAATTCTTGTTATCACTTTGTCCGTATATTTTATATTTTTGAAAGATAAATCTGAACAGGTAGATAATCCCGGCAGCACGCTTACTCCAACGCAGGCACCTACCTTAACACCCTCTGTGACGGTTACTCCGGTTCCGGAGCAAGCCGCAAATGAGATTACCTTGTTCCCGGCATCGAAACAGGTGGATGGAACCGTTAAATATGGCTATATCGATCGTACCGGAGCGTTTGTACTGGAACCCACCTATGATGATGCCTCTGATTTTAATGAAGGCGTAGCAATTGTTAGAACCGGTGAAAATCAAAAAGTAATCGATACAACAGGTGCTGTGATCTTTGAGAATAACGATACCATAATGTCCTTTAGCAATGGTATGGCAGCCTATCTGAATATCAAAGAAGATACTTTTCTATATGGTTATATCGATCTGAAAGGTCAAGTGATCATTGAACCCAGTTACACCTTTGCTAATAGCTTTAATGAAGATGGTCAGGCTTACGTAGCTCTCCCCGGCGGTAAGAGCTATCAGCTAATTGATAAGACGGGTAAGGTTCTGGAAAGCTACGAAGTTGATCTCGGCAGCAGTTATGCTTACTCCTTTGAAGATGGATATCTCCTATATAATGATTCCGATACATTGCGATATGGTGCCATGAAAGTAGATGGAACACAAGTATTAGAAGCAAACTACAGTGATATCTCTTATCTCGGACATGATCTCTTCGCTGTTAAGAGCCCTGATATAGAGCCCTATGAGGCTATGTTTGACTCCGCCGCCATCATGAATGCTCAGGGGGAACAGTTAACCGACTACACCTTATATGATGTACAGCATTTTCACGGTGATTATTCCTCTGCTTCTAATGATACCTATGTCTTCTTCCTTGATACCAACGGTCAGGAAGTCACTTCCCTTCCCAGTTATGACGGAAGTGGCAAGCTTACTCTGGTTGATGATATTGTGAAAGCAGAATTGGAAGGCGATTTGGCTTATTATCACCTTAATAACACCGTATTATGGCAGGAGGATACCACCACTTACTTGGAGAACGGTATCACCGTAAAGGAACTGAAATTCAAGCCTTTAAGATCTGTCATGGTTCGCTATCCCAGAGTAGAAGGTTTTGCTGATCCGACTGTCCAGAAGACGATTAATGAGCAACTAGAAACATTATTTACCGAGTCACGTGCTAATATCACATCAGAGGATGGCTTATCCGTCGATGATTCTTACCGAGCGTATCAAACTAAGAGCCTACTTACCATCGCTATGAGTGGGTATGATTATTATGAAGGTGCCGCTCATGGAATGCCTCTGCGAGAATATTATTTTATCGATATTACTACCGGAGAATTCTATGATCT